>JASLJB010000088.1 GCA_030152605.1 Acinetobacter sp.
GAGCTTAAGCCCTTGTAGGGATTGGTTTAAGGCTTTGAGTTGTAGTTTGATTTGATCCACGCTTTGTTTG
This sequence comes from Acinetobacter sp., assembly GCA_030152605.1. Lineage (GTDB taxonomy): Bacteria > Pseudomonadota > Gammaproteobacteria > Pseudomonadales > Moraxellaceae > Acinetobacter. The sequence continues at coordinate 71 of JASLJB010000088.1, forward strand.
AGGTCGGCGCTATCGGTACTGTCGAGGGCTTGCTCTAAGTCGTTTTGGCTTTGCTTAAGCTGTTGAATATAGCTGCTAGATTGTTGCTGCATCATGGCGACATCACGCACGATATATAGCATATTGCCGCTTTGATAGCCACTGAGTTTTTGATCCGTGTCTGAGTTGTTGTGCTGTGTATTCATTTCAGATTCGGGATCTGCCGAGGCCGTTGCATCGTCGGGCGATGGTGAACATGCCGCTAAACTCAAACTGATCGCAACCACTGCACATGCCGCAATATGTCGCCGCATACGCGTTTGCATCGAGTATAAAACCTTGGAATACATCATCAAAATACAACTCAGATTAAGACAGAGGATCACTATAAATCTGAAATGTGTAAAAAACGAGTAGCAATTGCAAAGCAATAACAGTTTGGCTGTTCGTGGTTGATCTCAGTACGCGAGCGCACTGAGAGCAAAGTAAAAATAAAGAATTGATGTTTAAGCTTTAAGCCTTTAACTCTTTTTCGATCGCTTCCAACAAGCGAGGATCATCTGCCGTGATGTCTGGTGCAAAACGTGCGACCACTTCACCATTTTTATTCACCAAGAATTTTTCAAAGTTCCAGAGCACTTCAGGTTTTGGGTTTGGGGTTAAGCCATATTCGACCAGATCTTTCCACCACGGGCCTTCACCGATACGTTCTGGGATGGCTTGGGTCAGGGTTTGATAGAGTGGGTGCTTATCTTCACCGGCCACTGAAATTTTGGCAAATAATGGAAAATGAACATCATAATTCACCGAACAGAACTGTTCGATCTCTGCATTGCTGCCGGGTTCTTGTTGCAAAAAGTTATTGGCAGGGAAGCCGAGGATTTCGAGTCCGTCGTGTTGCTTGTCTTGATAAAGTTTTTCCAAGCCTTGGTATTGTGGTGTCAGACCACATTTTGACGCAACGTTGACCAAGAGCAAGACTTTGCCTTGATATTGATTGAGCGTGGTGCTTTCACCTGCAATGCTGTTGAGTGCAATGTTATAAACGGAGTGACTCATGTGTATGCCTGATCAGAATAAATAATAATACTCATGTTTTAACGAGATTTATCCGTGCTCACAAGCACTTTTCTGATCATTTTACTTTTTAAAAGCCAAAAAAACGCGCAAGTCGAAACTTGCGCGATTGGGTCGAGCAAAGCCTTATTTTGCTTCAGCGACTTTGGCTTGCAATGCTTGCATATCTGCCATCAGTTGCTGCTGTAACTCATTTGATTTTTTGCTGAGTTCCATGATTTTTGCTTGATCAGGTTTAGCTGTCATACCGGCTTCAGTCAATTCAACGCTGATCTTGTTGGTTTCTGTCATTTTATTGCGGACAGCATCAACTTCAGAACTTTTTAGCGCGAGGCCTTTTAAGTCATTGTTGAAAGATTCAACAGCATCTTTCATGCCTTTAAGCACAGCATCAACCGCTGCTTTATCATTCTTTTGAGCTGCTTCGAGTAGTTTAGTTTGAAACTCCATCGCTTCTTGTGCTTTGGTTTGAGAGATCGCTTCAATTGAAGCCAAATCCGCTTTAATATCCGCTGCAACGTTTTGACTCAAGCTGACAGCAGCAGCGGTTGTGCCATTGCTTTCGTTTGGTTTTTTATCACAGGCAGTCAGGGTGAATGCTGTGGCGCAGAGTGTCGCGATGAGTAGTTTCTTCATTGTGTTATCCTTCTTGCGGTCGGTTTATTGCACAATTTAAGTGAATTATACAAATTAAAAAATAGGCTCTCTTCAGCGATGAATATCAACACATGGGAGATCATGAAGCACACATCTTAGTGCTTGCTGATCAATTTGTGTATATATGGTGATGAATAATAACAAAAAACCAAATTAATAAATTTAAGCATCGCGCATCTGAGCAGGGGTTTGGCCGGTATAACGTTTGAAAAAATCGATAAAACTTGAACTGTGTTGGTAGCCCAAATCATAGCCAATTTTTTTAATTGTCACGCCTTGGCGTAGTTCAGCAATGGCATAAATAATCTTGGCTCGATTGCGCCATTCCGAAATGGGGAGCTGCAGTTGCTGCTGACTCAAGCGTAGGATGTGCCGTTCGCTGACATCGAAGTCGGCCAAGATCTGCTGCAAACTGTGCTTAAAACGTGCCGGCTGAGACAGCTGTTTTAGGATCGGCTCAAGACTTGGATGATGTGATTGCGGTAGGTATTGATCATAGGCGGGTGCTTGTTGGATTTGATCAAACAGCACACGCAGCAGATTACCTTGATAATCGCGATCACGAGATGGGTGCTGCTGTTGCGTCGAGAGTGTGGTCGCTGAGTGTGAGTTGGCGTGCGGATCAGTTGATGCTTTAAGCCTGAGTAATTCCGCCACGGTATGTCTGAAAAAGGGTTGGATACTCAAGGTCTTGCAGCTGCTTGAAAGCTGTTGGCACAACTCGGGATGGATACGAATACAAATATAATGCGTGGTATGTACATCGATTGCGGTTGAGCAGTGAGCGGTATGCGGTGGAATCCAAATCCCATAATTCGGTGGTGATAAATACTTTTGCTCTGCAATCGAAAACTCAAGTAGGCCATTCAAACTGAAATTAAAATCGCCCCATAAACTACTGTGCTGGGTGATGACCTCATCTTTTTGATAGTGGAACTCTTCGATTTCAATCCACTGCTTTAGATCTTGCATTGATTGCATCCTTCCCACTCAAGCTGATGACGATGTTGAGCATGACCTGAAATTTGTCAACATACAACAGCTGTGTGGCCTGTGCTGAGGGATCGCGTTAAACATGTCTTGATTGGGTTATTAATGTCTGAAATAACGTATTTAAATAAAATCAGACTTGATTGAAAATAGCAGTCTGTTCTATTCAGGGTAAAAGTCATGCATCTCAAATCTAATCAGCACTGGTGGGCTTTCGCACTACCGGTGGTGGCGGTATTAATATGGTCGATGAATATTGCAGTCACACGTTATGTTGCTGATTATATTTCGCCAGTCAGTATTAGTTTCTATCGCTGGTTGGTGGCTTTTATTCTTCTGACCCCTTTTATGGCCTATAAGGTTTATCAACAACGACATTTGATTCGCGAGCACTTTTTCCAATTTGCAGTATTGAGTGCTTTTGGAATGGTGTTATATCAGGGCTTATCTTATAGCGCGGCGCATTATACCTCCGCCACCAATATGGGGATTATCAACGCCTTTATTCCGATCTTTACTATCTTTGTTTCGATGGCGATTTTAAAAGATATTCCCAATCGTTTTGCGGTCATCGGCAGTTTATTGTCCTTGTTTGGCTTGATGTATGTGATGGGGCAAGGTGATTTTGCCAGTCTATTAAATCTCGGTGGCCATTCTGGTGACGTGATTATGCTGTTCGCGGTATTTTTCTATGCCTTCTATGGGGTATTTTTGAAAAAGTGGCAACTCAAAGTGCCATTGATGATCAGCTTATATATTCAGATCGCCTTTGCACTGATTTATCATTTACCGTTTATTCTGTGGTTTGGTCTTGATCCGATCGACAGTCAAAATGCCGCCAGTGTGTTATATGCCGGGGTATTTCCATCATTGATCGCACCGTTATTGTGGATGATGGCGGTACAAAGTATTGGCCCCAATCAAACCAGTATTTTTATGAATCTTATGCCGATTTTTACTGCGATCATTGCCAGTTTGTGGTTGGCAGAATCATGGACGATTTATCATACGGTGGGTGGTTTAATTATCTTGGTTGGTATTGCGATGGCGCAAAAGAAAACCCCAGTCAAAGCAGCGAAAGCATCAGCAGTGGATCAGGCTTAATACTTCTGAATCGTGATGATGCGCTGAGCATTATTAGATCGCAGAGCGTAAAAAACCGAGCAGATCTGCTCGGTTTTTTTAGATTTTTAAATCGACTGTTGAGGGTTTAGAACTTCATACTCATACGCGCCCAATAGTTACGACCGATATTATTAAACTGTTGATCGGCAGCTAGACCGACACCAGCATTACCCATTTTATTCAAGTGCTCTTTATAGTTGCTGTCGAGCAAGTTATCGATGCCGACTGAGAGATCGATGCCTTGGGTCAGGTTATAAGTGGCATTCAAGGCGAGGGTATTGAAGGAATCGCTTTTACCCACATCATAGCCGACGATATTACCATCACCTTGGCTAATGCGGTTTTGTGAAGCAACTACGCGCCAAAGTAGACCGACATTATATTTGTCTTCCACATAACGTAGATTGACACGGCCTTCTAGCGGTGCGATTTGTGCCAATGGGCGACTGTCATCTTTGTTCTTGCCCCATGCATACATGGCACTGACATCGGCTTGGATTTGATCAGTAAATTCATAACCAACACCAGCTTCAGCACCCGCAATGGTGGCATCAACATTACGACTCTGTGCTTTACCATCCACATAGCGCATCAAGATAAAGTCTTTGATCATGCCAACATAGCCAGAACCCCAGGCATTGAATGCTCCATGCTCAAACTGAGTCCCAAAATCAAGTTGGGTGGTTTTTTCATTATTGAGGTGATCAAAGGTGCTGGCTTTAGGGACATAGTAGGTGCTGCTAAACAATTCCCAATAATCCGGCACACGTTCAACGTAGCCGACACCGATGTAGTTTTTTAGACCGTGATCAGCCATCTCATTTTCGAGACGGATAAAGCCACTTGGTAAGGTTTCTTTGCGTGTCGCACCTGCTTTAAAATCATTGATCTTGGTTTGATCGAGTCGTGCACCACTGATGAGGCTGTTGCTGTCATTCAGTGGATAAGTCATTTCAGCAAAAGCGCCATAGGACTGGAACTTCATATTGGTAAAGAAGGGCATATTCATCTGTGGCATAGCGCCACCATGTTTATTTTGCTGGGAATCGATTCCAGTGATGACACTGAGTTTATCCCATTCCAGATTCATACTGGCACGCGCATTGAGGGTGCGACGAGTGACTTGCATTTCTGATGGACCTTTCATTGAACCATGATCCATATCGCCGTGGCCCATATTCCCATGATCCATACTACCGTGACCCATATCATTATGGGCATCGTGATTCATAGCATTATGATTCATCGCGCCGCCCATATTGTCGTGGTCCATATTTTTATGGCCCATGTTGCCATGACCGCTGCTTGAATCCATCTTCGGTGGAGTGCGTAAGCGGAAGTTGTCCATCACATGATCATTATAGCTATAGTCCACTTGAGCATTGATTTGTTTAATCACTTCAGAGACATTTTTCTTTTGCAGATTGAGGCCGAGACTCTCGCGTGCAAATTTAGAGCCATCCATTTCACGGCCTGCATAGACCGCCTCACCATCACTTTTACCACCTTTGAGTTCGACCCAAGTATCTTCATTCGGCGTCCAACCTATTGCGAGGTCGGCATTCCACTTTTCCCAATCTGATGGCACGCTGTTGCCATTGCCATCTTTGTAGCTATCAGAGACTGAACGACTGGTATTCAAACGCGCATATTTGGTTTCATCACCGATTGCGGCTTCAACATTATGATCGAGGCGACCATATGAACCCATCAATACACTGGCTTGACCACGATAAGGTTTGTCTGCGCTAAGTTTTTCAGGCTCACGCTCAAAGCTGACGGTCGCAGCAGAACCTGTATGCGCATATTGTACGGTTTGTGGGCCTTTGACCACGGTGATGCGATCGTAGCTTTCAGGCGAAATATAACTTGCAGGGTTGTCCATACGGCTCGGACAAGCACCTAAGTTTTCTGTGCCGTCGGTGATAATTTTAATCCGCGAACCAAACATGCCGCGGAAGGTAACGTCGCTGTTGGCGCCACCATTTTTGATTTGGTTAAAACCAATAATATTTTGTAAATAGGCTGAACCATCCACTGCAGGAATCGGTTGTATAGCTTGTTTGGGATCGGCATGTACGATCAAACCATTGCCGTCATTCGCACTCTGTGCGGTGACCACGATCGGCGCAAGTTGAGTGGTGCTAGGATGTTGTTGTTCGTTTGCTGCCGCAGTCACTGAATAGCTGGCAATCACGATCGCAGCCGCTAAAGGCTGTAAATAAAAAGTAGGCTGTGCCATGTGTAATATCTCTCATACATCAATAAAAACAAGGTGAGGGTCGCGAAGACCCCAGATCGCTTTGATTTATGCAAAGAGCGGTGGTGCACGGCCTTGGGGGAGTAGGAATAAGCGTTGAAGTTCAAAGAAAACATGATGAAATGCTTTTTGAAAGGCAATGAGGCGAATTTGAATTCGGTCAATAACCGCTTTAACTTCAAGCTCCGGCGGCAGCACCAGATTGCCATACACGGTACAGTACTGGCACTGATGGTTCAGATCATGGTGATCATGACCTGTTGCTGGGGAGGGCGTTTGATGGTTGCTCATGATCGATGCATGATCTACATGAGACTGACTTAGGGAATCAGGTTGTAATTTCGAGAACTTGGTTTGTGCTAATGCGATGGTAATAGTTTCACAGACCGGCGCAATTTGATATTGCGTCGGTAACAATGGCTGTAACAAGACAGCAATCTGTAAAAATACCGCCGCAAATCCTAGCAGCAGCCCCGATCGAAGCAACAAAACGTTCATCCCAACATTTTTTCTAGCGCGAGTATAACAAATGCAATACAAGTTTTGCGAGATCGCTCACAGCAAAGTTTGATTCTTACTGGCGTTTTGTGGCGACCTTCTCTTTTTCACGCTGACGTGTGACTTTTTCGATCTTTTCGCGTGCACGTTGACGTTTCAACGGAGAGAGGTAATCGACAAACAGCTTACCGTTCAAATGATCAAGCTCATGTTGAATACACACCGCAAGCAAACCTTCCGCTTCGAGTTCAAAGGCTTCACCTTCAAGATTCATGGCTTCGATTTTAACGCGTGTTGGGCGTTCGACTTTGTCATAAATTTGCGGGACAGAGAGGCAGCCTTCTTCATTGGGTTGCGTTTCAGTGGTGAGTGGTGTGACCTTGGCGTTGATAAACACCATTGGTTGATCTTTTTCTTCGGACAGATCGATCACCACGAGCTGAATATGCTGATCGACCTGTGTCGCAGCCAAGCCAATTCCCGGTGCGTCATACATGGTTTCGAGCATATCGGCCGCGAGTTGACGAATTTCATCCGTCACCTTTTCGACTGGTTTCGCGATGGTGCGCAAACGAGGATCAGGAAAACTTAAAATTGGTAACAAGGCCATACGCTATCCTCACAGAATGTGCCATTGAGCATAGGCGCGGTAACGCGTACGCTTCGAAAATAATAAAAGTTTGATCGGCCTAGTATAGCGTAAAAAAAGCCACAGTTTTAGGAATTCTCAATATGATCTACGCGGTTCAAGGCATTCTAATTCGCCAAATTCACTGTTTTATCAACTGGTTTTGCAGACTGTGTTTGCTGATGTTGGCAAGTGCAGCTGTGCAAGCAACGCCAACGCAAGCGGATCGCAGTCGCGTTGCGGCTCAATCTGGTCAGCCAGTAACCTGTCAAAGCGTGAAATGCGGCGCTGCGCCCCATTCAAGCTTAAGCACAATTCATTTACATCCCAAAATTCGAGCACAGCCGTGGAATTCGGCTTTATCGGGTTTATCTTCAGATGCTGTCCGACCTTGGCTGGAGCATTATTTAATTGTGCCGACCTCGGCGCTGGCACAATCTGCCTATGTGTTGGGGACTGCAGATCGCCGTGTGATTGCGGCAACCGGGCAAACGATTTCTGTGCGAGGTCAAGGCTGGGTAAAGGGGCAAGCCTATGGTGTTTATCGCCTGAGCCAACCCTATCTACTCGATCATCCATCGAAGCCAACGCAACCTCCTGTAAGTCCGACGCAAAACTCGATCCCTGAAATGCAGGAGTTAATCGAGGTCGCACGCGGCGAGGTGATTGAGACACAACCGAATATGGCAAGTATTCAGCTGAAGCAAAGTTTTGCAGCTGAAGTCCGGCGTGGTGATTTGGTTTTTGCCAGCCCAACGGTAAATTTGCCTGCTCGCTTCGCGCCGATCAGCAGTGATCGCCTGCTGGCTGGGGGGCAGATCGTCCGCGTCATGGGCGCTATCGCCTTTGCAGCCAAAGACAGTATCGTCACCATTGATCGCGGGTTACGGCATGGCGCACAGGCCGGTCAAGTACTGCGGGTTGCGCAGCGCGGTGAGGCCATCGTCGATCCCAAAGGATCAGCTGCTGTCAATTTACCCCCTCAGCACATCGGTCATGTCATGCTGCTGAAAAGTTTTGATCAGCTGAGTTATGCCTATGTGCTCGACAGTACTGTGCCGATCTATGTCGGGGCGCAGTTGCAAACGCTTTCTGCCGCCGAGTTGAACGCTTACTTTTAACATCAGGAGGCAGTAGTGCTGACTTCAATCTCCGAAGCACATCATCATCACATCGAACTGTGGTATTTGGTACAACATTCGATTTCAGCATTTCGAAAGCTAGAACAATATTTTGGCTCGGTGACAGCAGCGAGACTACCTAAAAATTTATTTAAGTGGAGCGAGCTCAAAATTCATCTGCAACATATTCGTCGTGCCGAAGCATTTTATAGCGATTCAGTTCAAGCTCAATATCAGCAATGCTTGGCGCTTATTCTGCAGCACAGTGACTTTATCTTGATTGACAGCGAGAGCCACTATCCTCAGCAACTGTTGCCTTATGCGGATCGTCCGCCAATTTTATTTGGAAAAGGGGCTTGGCAAAATTTAAATCAGCCACAAGTGGCGATTGTCGGGAGCCGTAAGCCCAGTCCACATGGCAAACAAGTGGCTTATGACTTTGCTTATTATTTAAGTGAAAAGGGATTTTATATTAGCAGTGGTCTGGCACAAGGAATTGATGAGGCAGCACATCTAGGCGCATTGCAACAGCATCGCACCATCGCCGTGGTCGGTACAGGTCTGGACCTGATTTATCCAAGTCAAAATCGGCACTTGCAAGAAAAAATCTTGGCGCACTCCGGTACAGTCATTACTGAGTTTCTGCCTGGCACGCCACCACTACAATTCAATTTCCCGCGTCGTAACCGTATCGTCAGTGGTTTAAGCTTGGCGGTGTTGGTGGCTGAGGCTGCATTTAAAAGTGGTTCCTTGATTACTGCGAGAGCTGCAGCTGAGCAAGGCAAAATGACCTTTGCGATTCCGGGTCATATTTATAGTGATCATCATCAAGGTTGCCATCAGTTAATTCGAGAGGGTGCGATCTTGGTCGATCATCCTGAGCAAATGATTGAGGATTTAGCCTTGCCCACCCAGTGGCATTATCAAGATAACAAGCCGGCTGAAGAAGAAAAACCCATCCCGCAGCCCGATCCGGAACTGCCTGAGCACTTATTTAAGTTGTATCAACAACTAGATTGGGTTGGACAAGATATCGATACATTGGCGCAGCAACTCAATTTAAGCGCTGCATTATTAACTGCTTACCTGATGGAGCTTGAGTTGTTAGGGCGCTGTACCCAACAGTTTGGCTTATATTTGCGTTGCCGTTCTAGTCATTAATGTTCACAATGGTCGCTCAATTTACAGATCGGGTGAATATTTATGATTACGACCTCTGTTGCCGAGGCTGCTGAATTTTTAGCACAGGGTCAGGTACTGGCCTATCCAACAGAAGCAGTATGGGGATTAGGTTGTGACCCGTTTAATCAACAGGC
>JASLJB010000090.1 GCA_030152605.1 Acinetobacter sp.
AAGACCCGTGATTCTAAAACGACTAATTGGCTTGTTTTCGCCTGATCTCGCCATTGATCTAGGCACCGCGAATACGCTTATCTATGCACCGGGGCGGGGCATAATCTTAAATGAACCGACAGTTGTGGCGATTCGTCATAGTGGTTCACAGAAAATTGTGGCTGCCGTTGGCCTGGATGCTAAGCAAATGCTTGGACGTACACCTGCCAATATTTCAGCCATTCGCCCGATGAAAGATGGTGTGATTGCAGATTTTGAAGTCACTGAAACCATGCTCAACCAATTCATTGGTAAAGTGCATGAGAAACGGTTATTTCCACCTGCACCACGTGTGGTCGTTTGTGTTCCATGTAAATCAACTTTGGTTGAACGTCGTGCGATTCGTGAAGCGGTATTTAATGCCGGCGCGCGTGATGTGCGTTTGATTGAAGAGCCGATGGCTGCTGCAATCGGTGCGGGTATGCCGGTCGAGCAAGCCTGTGGTTCGATGGTGGTGGATGTTGGTGGTGGTACCACTGAAATCGCGATCATTTCTTTACAAGGCTGCGTCTACGCCGATTCACTGCGTATTGGTGGTGACGTATTTGATGAGCAAATCATTTATTACGTACGTAAAGCACATGGCTGCGTGATTGGTGAAACCACTGCAGAGAACATCAAGAAAGAAGTCGGTATGGCGATTTCTGATGGGACAGTGCTTGAGATCGAAGTACGTGGTCGTAACTTGGCAGAAGGTGTGCCTCGCGCGATTACCGTGACCTCTGAAGAAGTCACTCAAGCGATTACAGATCCTTTGCAAAGTATTGTCAGTGCAGTCAAATCAGCACTTGAACAAACCCCACCTGAACTGTCTTCAGATATTGCTGAGCGCGGTATTGTATTGACCGGTGGTGGTGCATTGCTACGTAACCTCGACAAATTATTGTCTCAAGAAACAGGCTTACCTGTGGTGGTTGCTGAAGATCCACTCACTTGTGTCACCCGTGGTGGTGGTAAAGTACTCGAATTTTTTGATAATCCTAACCACGATATGTTGTTTGTTGGTTAAGCTTAAGCCTACAGGGCTTAAGCTGAGTTGCTTAAGACCTGTTGCTTAAATGTTATTGCTTAAGTCATAAATTAAGGGTGAGGCGGTGCAACCAAATCTATTCTCTAGGCAGCCGCCATCTTTTCGCTCTTTCATCATTGCGGTTATCACATGTTTTGTTGTTCTGTTTTTTAACTGGCGTATGCCACATGTGATCCAACCCGCAAGAGATGTCTTGTATGCTGCTTACAATCCCATCTATGCACTTGCAAGTTACCCCGTGTTGTCGAAAGAATGGCTCAATCAGCAAACCAAATCTGAGGCACAGTTACGTCGTGAAAATACCGCGATGGATGCTGAATTGCTGCAAGCCAAAGTACGTTTGCAAAAACTTTCAGAATTATCAGCAGAAAATACCCGCTTGCGTGGCTTGCTCGATACGCCACTGATTATTGACGGACGTATGGAAATCGCTGAAGTCATTGGCACAGATGCAGATCCATTACGACATATTATTGTGATTAATCGCGGCTCAACCAGTCATTTAAGCGTCGGTCAGACCGTGCTTGATGATCAGGGGATTATGGGGCAGATCATCACGGTATATCCGCACAGTAGCCGGGTTTTATTATTATCAGATCAGGAACACTCACTCTCCGTTCGTTTAGAACGTTCCGGAATGCGTGCCATTGTCTCGGGTACGGGCGATTTAGGGCGTTTGAAAATGGAATACGTCCCGACCAGCGCCAATATCAAAGCTGGTGACAAAGTCTATAGTTCTGGACTGGGACAGCATTTTCCAGCAGGTTATCTTGTGGGTAGTGTGTCTAAAGTCCAACGTCATAATTCGGGCGAATTTGCCCAAATCGAAGTCATGCCCGCAGCACAGTTGGCCGGAGGTCACCATGTGGTGGTGCTCTTTTCAGATTCTTTAGCGATGGAGCAACCTTATGCTGATCGCTAGAAAACTTCCCTCACAAAAACAACGCAAAGATCCTTTTCTGATCATTGTGATTTCGATCGTGATTGCATCAGTACTGACCGTATATCCCTTATCTTATCCGATTGCAGCATGGCGACCGCTATTTATGCTGTTGATTATGTTGTATTGGTCATTGTGCCAACCGACCTGGTGCGGGATTTGGTTTGCATTTTCCTTAGGCCTGTATACTGACTTGTTGCTGGATGCCCCCTTGGGGATGAATGCGCTGAGCTATGTACTGTTGGTCTTTGTGTCGCGTTATTTTTTACGTGAAAAACGCGTGCTGACATTTAGTAATTTATGGGCGATTTCGATCTTAGCGATTTTAGCGCATTTGTTATTTATCTTGATCGCGCAAGTTATGGCGGGCATTCATTTTTCGATTACCCGTCACTGGCAGCCTTTATTGAGTAGCGTGCTGTTGTGGCCGGTGCTGTATTATATGTTGAAAAGATGGCGAATTTAATCCTCGCGTCGAGCTCATCTCGGCGCCAAGAACTGCTACAACAATTGGGTCTCCAGTTTGCGATTCATTCCCCCGAGATTGATGAGTCGCTGATGGCCGATGAAACCGCGCCAGACTATGTACGACGTTTGGCGCAACAAAAAGCGCAGGCGGTCTTGGCAAAGTACCCCGATGCTGTGGTGATCGCCGCAGACACGACGCTGTCTTTAGCGGGTCAGATCATGGGTAAACCTGAAAATAAACAACATGCTTTTCAGATCTGGTCGATGCTGTCTGGGCGTTGGCACTCGGTATTCACAGGGGTCTGTGTGGCCACTCAAGCGCAGACTCAGCACATCGTGGTTGAGACACGCGTTGAGTTTCAAACCTTAAGTCTCGAAGATATGCAGCGCTATTGGGCCACGAATGAGCCATTGGGTAAGGCCGGTGGCTATGCGATCCAAGGCATTGCAGCACAATATATTCCTCGAATTGAGGGAAGCTATAGCAATGTAGTGGGTTTACCACTGCATGAAACAGTACAACTTTTAAAGGCGGTCCATGTATTGGATTAAGCCTGACAGATCGAGTGACAGGCAAGGACAGAAATAAAGTCGCTGCAGTGCCCGCATAATCGCACTGTATCGTAGACATCGTATGCCATGCACGCCGTTTGGCGTGGGCAGGATGGATTTGCAATCTCCTTTAAATACAACGATCGCGAGCATAGCAAGGGCGATGCTGTGGTCAATGTATGGAGATAGGGCTACACAAGCTTTGCTTTGGCGACTATAGTTGATAAATTGATCACACTTGAATAGATGTGATCCGCGCCATGACGCAAATTTGCAGATCCTTTTCGTCGATGTCATTTTTTATTTCTATAGCGATTGAATCACTTAAAAAATTTATTTTAATTTGAGTTTTATTATGTCAGATGAATTGTTAATCAATGTCACACCCATGGAATGTCGGGTGGCATTGATTGAAAATGGAACGGTCAATGAAATGTTTGTTGAGCGTACCGTGAAACGGGGTTTAGTGGGCAATATCTATAAAGCCAAAGTGGTGCGGGTCTTACCCGGCATGCAAGCGGCTTTTGTCGATATCGGTTTGTCGCGCACGGCGTTCCTACATATCAACGATATGGTGTGGCCACGGAATCAACCGGTACCGAATGTATTTGAGCTGTTACAACCTGGTCAAATCCTCACTGTTCAAGTCATGAAAGACATGCTCGGGACCAAGGGCGCACGCCTCAGCACTGACTTGTCCATACCTTCGCGCTATTTAGTCTTGATGCCTTTTGGCAGCTATATCGGTGTTTCACAGCGGATCGAATCAGAACAAGAACGTGATCGCTTGCGTGGCATCATTGAGCGCATCCAAACTGAACACAAGCTACCGGGAAGTGTGATTGTCCGTACAGCAGCAGAGGGGATTGATGAAGCCTCACTGGCACAGGATATGGCATATCTGGCCAAACTCTGGGAATACATTCAAAGAAAACAAAAAAATATCGTGGTACCGTCACTGGTTTTTGAAGAGTTACCTTTACCACAACGCGTGATTCGTGATTTGGCCAATGAAGCCACTGCCAAGATCTATGTGGATTCACGTGAGGTACATGGCAAACTCAAAGAGTTTGTCGAAGAGTTTGTGCCAACCATGCAAGATCGCTTGATGCATTATCCGGGTGAGCGGCCAATTTTCGATTTGTATAATGTCGAAGAAGATATTCAGAAAGCCTTACAAACTCGTGTCGCACTCAAGTCTGGCGGCTATCTGATGATTGATCAAACCGAAGCTATGACCACGATTGATGTCAATACCGGTTCCTATGTGGGGGGGAGAACCCTTGAGGACACAGTCTTTAAAACCAATATGGAAGCCACGCAAGTGATCGCTCGACAACTACGTCTGCGAAATTTGGGCGGAATTATCATTATTGACTTTATCGACATGCAAGAGGCGACGCATCGCGAAGATGTGATGAGTCAGTTTGAAAAAATGTTAGAACGCGATCATGCCAAAACCAAGATTACGCAGGTGTCTGAGTTAGGTTTGGTTGAAATGACGCGTAAACGCACCCGTGAGTCGCTAGAACATTTGCTCTGTGAATCATGTCCAACCTGCCAAGGTCGCGGATATATTAAAACTGCAGAGACAGTATGTTACGAAATCTTTCGAGAGATCCTGAGATATGCGCGCGCATTTGAATCTCAGAGTGGCTTTACTGTTATTGCTGATCCATCGGTCATCGACCGATTACTTACCGCAGAAGCGCCAGCAGTGGCGGATTTAGAGCATTTCATCAATCGTGTGATTAAGTTCCAAGTTGAAAGTTTATATACGCAAGAGCAATATGATGTCATTTTAACTTGAAATTGTAACTAGATTTCGCTTAAGCCTTGTTACATCTGAAATTTTACATTTACTGTCGTTTTTACAATACTAGTTTCAGCAAATAGCCATAGACACTCTCCCTTAAATGTCTTAGCAAGTGAGGTCAAAATGAATCTAGGTGAGACAATTACAACACGCGGTTTGAAGTACGTTTTAGAGTCACAGAACAAAAATAGCTGCGTCATGTTAGATGACAATGGTAAAGAAGTTCAAATTACCAAGGCGATGGTGGTGACAGTCTGTCAGCAGTTACTCAATCAATGTCGTAATATCCAAAACTAAGGGGCAGATCAATCGCCCCTTATTTTATTTAGTTATTTCATCAACGCTGCTTTAAATCTTTTATCTGCTTTTAACACTTTAAAATGCTGACTTTCGGATTGTTCAATTCTTGAATCATCAATGAATTGAACAATCCGCCATGCAGTACAGCATTGAAAAAGTGAAAATCAATTAAGCTTGTTTTCTTAAGTCCTCAATCTCTGAGGCCGATTTTTCTGGCTCAAGGGTGATTTCTAAGTCAAGAACGGTTTCTTGCGCAAGCTTATTTTCTTTTTCAATCGCAAGATCTACTTCGATTATCTCTGCAGTTGTCGTATCCGCTTTAGTCTCTGAATGGCTGAGGTTTTCTGCTGTTTCAATCTCTCCGATCCGCGGAATGATCGGCCGAGTTGACTCAGTGATCAACTTCTTTAATTCGGGGTCCTCCATCAGCTTAGATTCAATCAGTTGTTCAAACTTTTGAATTTCATCTTCAAGATGGGTCAGTAGGTTTTGCATCTTCGGCAAGGCATTACGACAACCGGTCAAGCCGACTTCAAGTTTATTGAGGTAGCTGGTCATGGTGATATTTAATGCCTGACCATCCAAGACGATCGAAGCCGGGTAGAGTGCATCTAGTTTGGCGCCATTCCAATACAGTGGCTCACGTGGGCCAGGCACGTTGGAAATCACGATGTTAAAGGCCTGACGTTTTGGAAGTACCCCAGAGATAATATTTAAACCAGCAGCACCATACACAAAAGCACTGTAATTTAAGATTTGATTCGAGGTCATGCGCTTAAATCGTTGTTTGGCATTTTGCACACTGCGTTGAATGATCGCCAAACGATCTAATGGATCTTCTTTATGTGTGCCAAGGTTGGCGAGTATCATGGTAATACGGTTACTGACATCGGATTCATCATCACGAATCGATGCCGGAACCATGGCAATCAGTGGCTTATGCGGTAAGGCATCTTGAGTCAACAGATAGTCACGTAAAGCACCTGAGCAGACTGCCAAGATCAAATCATTGATGGTGACGCCTAATACTTTTGAAATCACCTTAAAGCGATCGAGATCAAAGGACTGTGCTGCAAAACGGCGCGCTGAACTAACGCGTTGGTTTAACAGGCTAGAGGGTGCTTGGAAGCTTGAAACATAATCTGGGTTTTTGCCCATTTCTTTAAATACAGTTTGAAACAGTTCTTGGGTAACTTTCGGAGTTGCCTCGATTTGATCTTTGATTCCCGTGAATATCTTTTTGATCCGGCTGGATTTAATACCTTGCTTGTGTTTAGGCCTGCTGTTTTCAATACACCAAGGCGGTACGATGCGTGTATCCATCGGGTCTTTGGAAAATGATTTCTCAACCAGTCGCATCCCCGCGACACCATCGACCATGGCATGATGGATTTTAAAGTACATCGCAAAGCGATTACCTTCAATGCCTTCAATAATATGACAGGTCCACAGTGGCTTGGCACGATCAATCAGGGTGCTATGCTCTTGAGAAATATACACCAACAGCTCCCGAATACGACCAGGTTGTGGTAAGGCAATATGGCGGAAGTGATGATCGATATCAAACTCTTGATCTTCGTCCCAAAACAATCCATTTAAATAGTTATTGAAAGGCGGGATCGGGGTTGATTTGCAGTCCCGAATATTCGCGACCAAATCCTGCATAAAACTCGAGGGTGCATCATCTGGGATTTGAAATAGGAATAATCCTCCCACATGCATAGGTTGTTGGCGTTTTTCTAAAGAAAGAAAAATAAAATCAATTGGATGTAATGGACGCATAGCTTTAAATTGCCTCACTGCAAAGGTTCAACAGCTCTTTTATGAGTGTTGGATTTTTTAGAATTATCAGATTGAGTTTCAAGTATAAAACTTTTTATCTATAAATATCCAAGTAAATATATGAAATCTGAATAAATAAAAAGCTTTAATTGAATAGCAACCCTGTTGTTTTACTTTAAATTTCCTGAATGTAATCCACATTCTTTATGTGTTGCTTCCTCCCACCACCAACGACCTTCACGTTCATGTTGATTGGGAAGCACTGCTCGGGTGCAGGGCTCACAGCCAATTGAGCTAAAGCCTTGTTCATGAAGTGGATTGTAGGGTACTTCCATCATGCGAATATAACTCCACACTTCGGCACTACTCCAATTGGCAAGTGGATTAAACTTGATCAATTGTTTGCCTGGGCCAGAGAAGGCAGGATCAAATTCAAGGATGGTAATGTCATCTCGTGTACCCGGACTTTGATCTTTACGTTGTCCTGTAATCCAAGCATCCAGTGTTGCGAGTTTTTTTCGCAAGGGTTGTACCTTGCGAATACCACAACATTCTTGGTGACCATCCTCAAAAAAGCTAAATAAACCCTTGTGCTTGACTAATTGTTGTACAGACTCAGCTTCAGGGAAACACACCTCAATGTCAATCTTATAATGTTTTCTAACCATTTCAATGAATTGGTAAGTTTGTGCATGCAAGCGTCCGGTATCTAAGCTAAATACTCGAAATGGTCGGCCGAGTTGCGAGGCCATATCAATTAAGACCACATCCTCTGCACCTGAAAAAGAGATTGCAACTTCACCTTGCTGACTCAAAGCCAAAGCTAAAATGTCTTGAGGGGATTTGTGCTGATATTCGGATGCGAGTGCATCAATCATATCAAGAGTGGGGATCGCATTCATTTGAGTTCCTGGCGCTTAGCGTGGACATGATTTAATTCAATATTTCAGTGGCTGACATTTTAGTAGAAATGAATTCAGCCCTTTAACACTAAAACCTAAAAGTATATGAAATAAAAAGATTTAAACTGATTCGGCTATAACAAAATCAAAGCACAATGCTATGATAGATCTAAATTTTTCATTGAACATCGGGAGTAGCCATGGAAGTCGTTTGCCTTGATCTTGAGGGTGTTTTGGTTCCAGAAATTTGGATCAACTTTGCAAAAAAAACCGGTATTAAAGAACTCGAAGCCACCACGCGAGATATTCCGGATTATGACGTGCTCATGACCCAACGCTTAAATATTTTAAAGCAACACGGTTTAGGATTAAATGACATTCAAGCCGTGATCGCAGAAATGGGGCCATTTCCTGGGGCAAAAGAATTTGTTGAGTGGTTGCGTACGCATTTCCAACTTATTATTCTTTCTGATACTTTTTATGAGTTTGCACATCCTTTGATGCAACAACTCGGTTGGCCGACGATTTTCTGTCATAAGTTAGAAACCGATGAAAAGGGCTTGATTACAGCGTATAAACTACGTCAACCCGACCAAAAGCGTCAAGCTGTCAAAGCATTACATGGTTTGAACTATCGTGTGATCGCAGCAGGCGACTCGTATAACGACACCACAATGCTCTCTGAAGCAGATCACGGTTTCTTGTTTGATGCACCTGAAAATGTCATTGCAGAGTTCCCGCAGTTTCCTGCGATCAATGGCTATGCAGCATTAAAGCAAGCGATTCGTGAAGCTTCAGTCCGTGATATTCCAGAATAATATCCAGTTGGCATCAGTCATTGATTTAAAAAATCGGTGATATAAAAATAGGCGCTTCGAGCGCCTATTTTAATGGATCTGTATTTATATCAATTTCAATAACTTAGAAACGATAGCCGAGTTTTAAACCATAGGCCATTGCTTTGTTATCGCTGAATTCAGCCACGTATTCGTTACCGCCAGCTTGTGCACCCGTTTGCGCTTTAGCGTCGCCTAACCAGAAGTATTTTACACCACCGGCGATAAAGGTTGCAGGTGTAGGGCTGTATTGTAAGCCAATACCCGCATTCCAGAAGCCTTCAGTTGGACCTAAAGTGGTCACAGGATTACCCGAGCCAGAGTCCCAACCAACAGAGACGTTACCCGCCCATTTTTCACTTAACTTACGGCCGACACCACCGGTGACTGACCATTGGTCATCAGAATAAGTCACAAGGTCAAAACCATTTGGACGTCCAACCACTGAACCAATTTCTTGAGAAACTTGGCCGAATTGGTTTGGACGAATCGCAAAGTCTTTCCAATTTACCCAGCGAATATTCGCGAATGCAACGGTATCCGCCATGATGCCACTCTGTAAATCTAAGTTGACAGATTGTGGTGTGGTAATCGTGGTTTTTTCAGTCGAGTTGGCAATTCTTGCAGCAGTTGCTGGGCCGTTAACTGGGTCTAACAAACCGAGTGCACCAATCGCAGATAAGTTTTCTTTGATTTCGACTTTATGATCGATTTCAGAGCGATAGGTGAGGGATGCTTTGAGTGCAATTTCCGGAATTTGGAAGGCGGCACCAACTAACCAACCACCACCACCTGTTTCTTTGATATTGGCATCATAGCCGTTGTACAAGCTATAGGCTTGACCACGTAAACTCACATGACCTTTGACGGTTTGGTAAACACCACCCGCAAAGAGGTTCCAGTTTTCAGTCGGTTGATAACCAAATACCAAGGCTAAGTTTTGCGTATCCACTTCAACTTCAGTATTACCTTTACCGAGTGATTGGTTTACATTGTCGATACCAGCCTTAACGGCAGCAGTCACACCATCTTTTACGCCAGTATCAATTTTTGCCTTAGTTGCAGCATCATTGTCATATGCTTTCAACGTGGCAGCGACTGTGGCTTGGCCAGCTGGGCTGTCTACATCAATTCCTTGGTTTTTTAATGCAGCCTCAACACGGTCTTTGCTTGACATCGCTCCAAAGGTTCTATCAATGGTTTGTGCTGCAAGACCATCTAAAGTAGCCTGCGGTAAAACTGTATCTTTTGAGTTTGAAACAAATACGTTGTTGCCGCTATAGGCTGCTTTTGCGCCAAACGGTTGGTCATAGAGCAGACCGAATGAGAAATTTTCATTCAACTGAACTTTGAGTGCAGCAGATGGAAAATAGTAGTTATCTGCCATATCACTGATGTTGCGGTCAGTGAGGCTAGTACCTGATTCTTTCCCTGATACGTTTGGATCTAAGACAGAG
>JASLJB010000106.1 GCA_030152605.1 Acinetobacter sp.
ATCGGCACGTGCTAAAGCATTGCCATAGCGCTGAATCTGTTGCCCATCATAGGTCACAAATACCGCTTGGGTCGCAGCATGATCAAACAGCAGTGGAATTTCCTGTTGCCGTGACGTGTTTTCAACCAATTGCGGACTGCTATTTATGCTTGTTGTCGGGCGATTCAGCTGCGTACAAGCACTGATACTCATAGCGACCAGCGCACAATACAGCCAGCGAAGAGATAAAAATTGCATTGGATTTACTCTTAATCAATTGCACGTTGTGGTTGTAGCACTGTTCTAGCATTCAATAACAGATCTAATTTCGTTCGGCTAGATGTAAGTATTTATTTACTTGCGCAACATAACGGTGCATAATGCCCTCAATTAGAGCAAATTAAATTTATTCCTCAGCAGAATTACTTTATTTGTCTCAGTTTTGGCCTAAAAATCCCAGTTTCTGCAATAAACTGGGATTTTTTTATGCATAAACTTCTAAAAACCGAAGAATAACGCACCATTAAAGAGCACTATTGTTGTTTTTCGATTACAGTAATATTCTTAAACTTATTTCAAATGCTAGAAAGGACAACTTTTAAATAAAAGGTTGACTTAAAGATCAACTAAGTATTTAAATGAGCGTATTAAAGGGTCCGCTTTAGCCTCGGCGATACTTTTTCTTTGCTTACATGCCCGTTTAAGATCTATGCCGACACAACAAATAGGCATAAAAAAACCCAACCTTGGGGAAAGTTGGGCATGTAAACTGAGTAAACAGTATCTCTTGGCATATTATGTGAAATATAGATTTATATGTAAAGCCGAGGATTCCGCTAGGATTTGATATATATAACAGAAATAAGTTAAAAGGAATTATCTATCACAAATCAAAAGTTCAAGCGCACAAAATATCTTCGGATATAAATCTTCAGAGTCGGAGGGAATCCACTCGGTTTTGCCGTAAGTATCAAAAAAATGTTTATTTTTTTTGACAGAAGCCTGTTTCTTTTATTTTTTAAAACGATCAAAACAACAATACTAATCTAAAAAGACAATCAAAAAAATCCTAATCTAGCTCCATTTTTAAACAAATAATGCCAAATTAAACAAGTTAGTCTGTTGTTCTGATTGATTTTTTTAAAGGTTGACACAAAAACATCCACTTGATTATTTTTTATACTTTGTGGTTTTTAGAGCTTAAGCACTAAATTATAATCCCCTTTAACATCATTGACTTAATAAAATGTAACAATATAATTAAACCATATTTACACATTTCAACTTCTTGGAAATGATTATGAAAAAACTTGGTTTAGCAACTGCATTACTATTAGCCATGACCGGTGCTCAAGCGTATCAAATTGAAGTTCAAGGTCAATCGGAATACCTAGACACCAATCAAAATGGTAAAAACTTCACTGGTGCTGTTCAAGGTACTTACTACCTGAAAGATGTTGATTCTTCTAAAGGTCCGTTGGCTGAAGCAGCATTTTTAAACCAGGCTTCTAACGTTTCTGCTGCATATAACTATGTAAAGTATGACGAAAAAGACGGTGCAGATTTCAAATCGCATAACTACGGTATCAAAGGTGAAGCTTATGTTCCTACACCTTATGTTCCTGCATATGCAAGCGCGTCTTATAACCACACTTTAACTGAAGCTAAAAATGGTGATGACGACAATGGCGATCGTTATGCATTAGAAGTTGGTGCTGTTTTAACACCTAATTTCTTGTTAGCTGTTGGTTACACTAACGTACCAAACCAGTTCTCTCTTGACACTTTCGGTATCACTCAAAACGGTATCGCTGCTGCAACACTAGAGTCTGTTGGCGCGATCCGCAACAAAACTGATGCGACGACTCTACGTGCTAAATATGTAGGTCCAATCGCTGATACAAATATGTCAGTTGGTTTTGAAACTGCAGGTGTATTCGGTGACATCCATATGTATGGTGTGAATGCTGATCTCTACCTTAATCCAAAACTTAGCCTTGGTGCGACAGTCATTGCTACTGATGGCAACTCAAAAGTTCAAGACGTTAAACTTGGCCGTTTTGACCAAGCTTGGGGTGGTAACGTAAACTACTTCATCACTCCAGCTGTTGCAGTAGGTGTTACTTATCTACATGCAAACAACAAAAAAGCTGACTTAGACACTGATACAGTTGGTCTAAACGCTAAATTCCGTTTCTAAGACTAGAAATTGAATCATAAAAAAAAGGACTCGATTGAGTCCTTTTTTTTATGTCTATGTGCAAAGCTAGCTGCGCACAACACTCAAGAAATGTAAGTGACGTTCATACTGGTCAATAATATCTTGCAATAAATCGTCCTGTGTCCAATTGATCACATCATAGTTTTGACCGCCTTCGCGTAGGAAGACTTCAGCCTGATAGTACTCACCTTCTTCAGCAGTTACCCCTTCTTCAAGCATAAAGCTTGGTGCCAAGGTCTCACGTGCAACCACCTGATAAATAAAGTTGATTTCATTGTGGTGATCTACTCGCAACTGCAAGCCATGCTCCACTTTTTCGATGCCAACATCCAAATCACGGCGTTTAAATTCTTTTTGAATACTTTCAAATGCCTGCTGAACTTGGCTATCAATAAAGCTTTCCACCGCATCTAAAGAATGCGGATAGTGCATGATCAAGCCCAAACGTTGTTGCCAACTTCTTGGATTTTTCACTGCGCGCGGTGTGATGCGTGCATCTTGCAAGGCATTCATCTTGGTGACATCGAGTCTTAAAGACTTGACCAAGCTCCAGCAAATCAGCAGCAAAATAAAGGTAAATGGCAGTGCACTCATAATCGTGGCCGATTGCAAAGCACCCAAACCGCCGACCATCAACAACATGATCGATAATACCGCAATGATCACAGTCCAAAACAGACGTTGCCACAGTGGCGAATTTTCGGTTTCTGCAGTCAGATAATCAATCACCAAGGCACCAGAATCCGCAGAGGTCACAAAAAATAGCACCACCAATACGGTTGCCAACACACTGGTAATCGATGAATAAGGCAGTAAAGTCAAGAACTCAAACAGTGCCACCGAAGAATCCTGCTGCACAGCACCAATCAAAGTCTGGTGCCCTTCTTGGATCACGCTAAATAAAGCAGCGTTACCCATAAAGCCCATCCAAATCAAGGTAAAGCCGGTTGGAATCAACAATACACCGACGATGAATTCACGAATGCTACGACCACGTGATACCCGTGCAATAAACATCCCCACAAATGGCGACCATGAAATCCACCATGCCCAATACATAATCGTCCAACCGCCAATCCAACCATCTGGCTGATAAGCGTGTAGATTAAAGGTCATAGCAAATAGGTTAGAGACGTATTGACCGGCATTTTGAATGGTGGCTTGTAAAATATAAACCGTCGAACTGGCAAAGAATACAAATAGTAATAAAGCAACTGCGAGTACCAGATTCAGTTCAGATAGACGCTTAATACCCTTATCTAAGCCAAATGCCACCGACAATGAAGCCAAGCAGGTCACAAAGACAATCAGCGTAATCTGAGTACCAATACTTTGTTCCCAACCAAACAGATAGTTCAAACCTGAGTTAATTTGAGTGACACCAAAGCCCAAGGTGGTCGCCACACCAAATACGGTACCAATGGTGGCAAAGGTATCCACGCCATCGCCGATCGGCCCATAAATACGCTTACCGATTAAAGGGTACAGGGCTGAACGGACTTTGAGTGGCAAGTTATGACGAAAGGAAAAGTAAGCCAGTGCCAGACCCACCAAGGCATAGATTGACCATGCATGTAGTCCCCAATGGAAAAAGGTAATCCGAATCGCTTGTTGTGCGGCTTCGATGGTTTGCGGATCACCCGACGGTGGGCTGACATAATGCATAATCGGTTCAGCAACACCGAAGAACATCAGACCAATCCCCATGCCCGCAGTAAACAGCATCGCAAACCAGGAGCCTTTACCATACTCAGGCACACTATGATCAGGCCCAAGCTTAATTTTCCCAGCATCAGAAAGTGCCAGATAGATCAGCAAGATTAAAAACAGAGCAACAGCCAGAACATAAAACCAACTAAATGAATTGATGATCCAAGCATTCAAACTTTTGGCTATTTTTTCAAATCCGCTAGGATCGAATAAAATTAGCCCGAGAAAAAGCGCAATAATGACGACAGTACTGATAAAAACATTAGGTTTGACATTGGCAAACCATGTGTGTTTTTTGGAAGGCATAATTCCCCCATGTTATTTTATTTCGAAAGACAGACCCTTTAAGGTCAAGTAAGACATTCACTCACGTGAAAATGGATTCAGTGGAAAAGAAAAATCCTGTGCCAATTTTAGTAATGTGTGTAATGAGTTGCAGTTTAGTTACTGTAAAAATAAAGCACACACATTTAGTTCATATTCTGGCAATTCAACTGCAGTACTGAGGTATGTTGAGCAATCACACCGTGCAAAAAATAAAAGACACCTCAATGAGGTGTCTTTGTATTTACAGCCATAGGATGTCGAGATAATTAGTGATCAGAAGCTCCTGATGCACCAATCCCAGTCATCGAACGTACAAACTGTGCTTTGTATCGTGCACGCTCTTTCTCAGCACGATCAGATTTATCCGTCACAGAGAAAAACCAGCTACAGAAGAAGGCCAATGGCATTGCGATGATCGCAGGACCATTCAATGGGTTAGGCGCAGTTTCTGAAAGGGCTAATGTATCGACCCAAACCGCTTTAGACAAGATAATCAACGTCACTGCAGTCACTAGACCAACCACACCGCCAAGTACCGCACCACGCGTGGTGAGTCCTTTCCAGAACATTGAGAGCACCAAGATCGGGAAGTTTGCACAACATGCCACAGAGAACGCCAAGCCCACCATGAATGCGACGTTTTGTTTTTCAAACATAATCCCAAGGATCATGGCAAAGATTGCCAAGCCCAAAGTAGCGATTTTCGACATGCGTAGTTCAGAAGCCGGTGTTGTTTTACCTTTCTTGAACACGTTGGCATACAGGTCATGAGAAATTGCAGAAGCGCCTGACAAGGTCAAACCTGCAACGACTGCTAAGATCGTTGCGAATGCCACAGCTGAGATGAAGCCCATGAACAAGTCACCGCCAACAGCTTCACTTAAGTGAACTGCAGCCATGTTGTTCCCGCCGATCAATTCCAATTTACCGGTCATTGCCGCTTTAGCCACATCAAGGAACTGTGGGTTGTTCGATACAAATAGGATCGCACCGAAACCAATGATAAAGGTCAACAAATAGAAGTAACCGATAAAGCCTGTTGCATAGACCACTGATTTACGAGCTTCTTTCGCATCTTTCACGGTAAAGAAACGCATCAAGATATGTGGCAAACCTGCTGTACCAAACATCAATGCTAAGCCCAGTGACAAGGCATCGATCGGATTGGCGGCCAAACTGCCTGGTCCCATGATTTTGGATGCTTCTTCAAAGCTGATGCTACGCACTGCACCATAGACTTCGATCGACTGGGTAAACATGTTCGAGAAGCTAAAGCCAACCGAGCTCAAGACCATATACGCCATAAAGGTCGCACCACTGAGTAGCAAGACCGCTTTAATGATTTGTACCCAAGTTGTTGCCAACATGCCGCCGAAGATCACATAAGCCATCATCAACAAGCCAACGATCACTACAGCAAGGTTATAGTTCAAACCAAATAGAAGTTTGATCAACTGACCTGCACCGACCATCTGTGCAATCAGATAAAACGCCACCACGACCAAGGAGCTGATTGCAGCCAAAGTACGTACTGGTTTTTCCTCTAAACGGAACGAGACCACGTCGGATAAGTTGTATTTACCCAAGTTACGTAGACGTTCCGCCACCAAGAATAAAACGATCGGCCAACCCACCATGAAACCAAGTGAATAGAGCAAGCCATCAAAGCCTGAGCTAAACACCATCGCGGAAATCCCGAGGAATGATGCTGCTGACATATAGTCACCCGCAATCGCCAAACCATTTTGGAAGCCCGTGATACCGCCCCCCGCAGTATAGAAATCATTGGTACTGGTGGTTTTTTTCGCCGCCCATTTGGTAATGAATAAGGTAAAACCAACAAACACCACGAACATGATGATGGCAGGCCAGTTGGTCGGTTGTTGCTCTGCCACACCGAGATCAGGTGCAGCTTGAGCCGCGGTCGCCAGCAGTGCTGATGCCGCAAGTAATGCTTTCGCTTTGAATGAATTCCATTTCATTTGATTACATTCCTTTATCGTGGGTGATAGCTTCAACTTCTCTCATGGCTTCCTCACTCAATTGATCGAGTGTACGGTTGGCGATAAATGAATACACACCACAGAGAACAAATGAAAGGACAATAATTCCAAGTCCTAATGGAATTCCCCAAGTGGTCACACCACCATCAAAAGAACTGCTTAGAAATTCTTTGTTGTAACCCACTAAAAGCATAAATCCGACATAGACCACCAGCATAATTGCTGTCAGCGTCCAGCTCAGGTTTCTCTTTTTCTTGATTAACTCTTTAAACTTAGGATTTTGTAGAATACGATCTACCTGTGTTTCATCCATAATCATGCTCCTTAAAACAACCAATCGTGGTTGTCTTTTTAATTATTTTTTCCGTGTATAAAAGTAACAATCTTGCGTCAGCACGTAACTTAGACTTTGGTCGTTAAATTTTCCGCGCAAACACAGCGCTCCCCGACTATGCGGTATGATACGCACAGTCTTTAATACTGCGATTTTTATGAACAGTTGGTTGATTATTGGGGCTTTAGCCCTGTATATCTTGATACTTTTTGCCTGTGCATTTTATGGAGAGAAACATGCAAGCCGCCTCAGCACGCGCGGCCGAATGCTTCTCTTTAGTCTAACACTGGGTGTGTATTGCTCATCGTGGACCTTTTATGGTGCTACAGGCGCCGCTGTTCGTGAAGGTATTATTTTCTTACCGATCTACTTGGGACCGCTGCTGTTTGTCTGTCTAGGCTATGACATTTGGCGCAGACTCGGCAGAGTTCGCCAACACCATGCGATTTCTTCGATCGCGGACTTTGTCGCTGCACGTTATGGCAAAAGCGGCACGCTGGCATCTCTGGTCACCATCTTGGCCGTGATTGCGATCATCCCCTACTTGGCGTTGCAACTGCGCGCGATTGCCCTCAGCGCATCGGTGATGCTAGATCACAACACGCAACTCGCCACCACGACCACCAATAGTGTTTTAGGACTGACTGCGATTTTGGCGATTTTGGCCATGATGTTTGGCACACGGCAAATTGCCAATACCGAACAACATGGCGGTCTGATGTTGGCCGTGGCCTTTGAGTCGTTTGTGAAACTGTTTGCCCTGATCTGTGTGGCCTTGTTCTTTATCTTTGAAGCGCCGCATAACATCGTGCAGATCTCACAAGATGTCAGCAAGACCTTTCATGAAGTACAGCTCTTTGGCGTGCCTGAAACATTTTGGGTGCAGACCCTGCTCGCAGCCCTCGCGATTATCTGCTTGCCGCGTCAGTTTCACGTTGCCGTGGTAGAGCTGCGTGAAGAAAAGCATATTCGCGGAGCACGCCGTTGGTTTGCGATCTATTTAGTCCTAACCATTATGGCGATCATCCCGATTGCCAGTTGGGCCTTACACGCAGCGCCGAATTACCTCACCATCCCGGATGTCGCGGTACTTTCTTTACCGCTGAGTTATGACCAAGAGTGGCTCACCCTGTTGGCTTTTCTGGGTGGCTTCTCTGCCTCTACTGGCATGCTGTTGGTCTCCTCTGTGGCACTGTCGATCATGCTCAGTAATGACTTGATCATGCCAGCGCTATGGCGTTTTGGCTTACTCTCGCGCCATGATGAACGTTTGCCGCAAGTGCTCAAATTTACCCGACGTGTCTGCATCATCGCCGTCATGTTACTTGGGTTTTTATTCTTTCACTTTTTTAACGACATTGACCAACTCTCTGTCTTTGGGCTACTGGCATTCAGTGCCGTAGCGCAGTTTGCACCTGCACTGATCGGCGGCTTGTACTGGCGCGGCGGCAGTCAACAAGGGGTCTATGCTGGCTTGGTCACAGGATTTTTGCTGTGGACCTATACCTTATTACTACCAACGATCTTGCGCAGCCTTCCTGAGCAGTACAACCTGTTTAGTCACTACTTCTTGATGGGTGGACCTGCGGGGATTAGTTGGCTCAGACCCGAGGCGTTGTTTGGCTTTGAATCTTTTGCACCGCTGACGCATGGCGTGATTTGGTCACTTGGGCTAAATAGCATCTTGTATATTTGGGTATCGCGGGCCTACCGCCCGAACGTGGCTGAACAAATTCAGGCAGAAAGCTTTTTTTATTATCAAACCAAACCGCTGCCTTCACACAACACCACGACAGAAATTAACTATTTACATCATGATGTTGCGCGCCTCAAAGTCGGTGATTTGATTGCATTGGCAAAGCGGATTACCGGTGACGCCCCAACCCTGCATGCCTTTCAACAGTTTTGTACTCAAAATGGGGTGGTGCTGAATGAAAATAGCAGTGCCAACGGCATGTGGTGGCGCTTTACCGAACAGTATCTTGCTGGCACCATTGGTGCGGCCTCAGCACGAACCCTGCTGACCACTGCGATGGTGAATAACGGCTTAGCTTTGGGTCAGGTCGCCAATATTTTGGACCAAGCTTCGCAGTGGCAGCGCTTTAACCAAAATTTAATCATGACCATGATCGATCATATGACCCAAGGGGTCAGTGTGGTCGATGAAAATATGTGTTTGGTGGCTTGGAACAATCAGTACCTGAAACTCTTTGATTATCCAAAAGATCTGGTCTATGTCGGCTGCCCAATTTCCGATTTGATTCGCTATAACGCTGAACGTGGTGAGTGTGGACCAGGCTCGGTTGAAGAGCATGTACGTAAACGTATCCACTGGATGAAAGTGGGAAGTGCACATGAATTTGAACGGATTCGTAAAGATGGTTTGGTGATTCAAATGCGCGGCAACCCGATTGTGGGCGGTGGTTTTGTAACCACATTCGCCGATATTACCGCATTCCGTGAAAATGAAGCGATCCTCGAAGCCCGCGTGCAAGATCGGACCCAGCAGTTGGGGAATGCCCTTACAGAACAGCAACTTGCACGTGAGCAAGCCGACCGTGCCAATATGTCCAAGAGTCGCTTTATTGCCGCGGCCAGCCATGACTTATTACAACCGATGCATGCTGCGCGCTTATTTAGCACCGCGCTTGAACAAAGTCTCACCAGCTCAGAAGATGCAAAGATCTTGCAGCAATTAGATCGTTCCCTATATGGTGCAGAAAGTATGCTGTCTGCCCTGCTCGACATCGCGCGCTTAGAGGGTGAAACCATACAGCCGAAACGTCAGATCTATGCCCTACATGATTTACTCAGTGACTTAGAGTTACAGTTCAAATCAATTGCCGCACAGCGCAATATCGGCTTCAAAGTGCATGACACCAAGTACTGGATTGACACCGATCCACAATGGATTCGCCGCATCATTCAAAACTTTGTCAGTAATGCGCTGCGCTATACCGCCAAAGGTAAAGTCATTGTTGGAGTGTTGCGCTCAGCCGAACGTCCCAATCATATTCGGATTGGGGTCTGGGATACTGGCCCAGGCATCGCCGAAGAGCAACGCATCAAGCTGTTTCAAGAGTTTGAACGCTGTGGGCATACCTCACCGTGGGATGAGCAAGGACTTGGGCTGGGCTTGGCGATTGTACAACGCATGACCAGCTTGTTGGATTATCCTGTGCATGTCTATTCAAACTACGGGAAAGGTTCATGTTTTATGGTTGAAGTTCCAATCGTAGAAGCACCTCAGATCCAAACCGTGACTACACCAATCACCGCCATTTCTGCACATGCCATGAAAATCCTGTGCTTAGACAATGATGAAACCATTTTAGATGGTATGGCCACCCTGCTCGGCAAGTGGGGCTATGAGGTATTCAAAGCAGCAGATCCTGAGATCGCACTGGAAATGATCGAGCAACATGCCATCCAAGTTTGGCTGATCGATCAACATCTCAACCACGATAAAATCGGCTTAGACTTTATCCAGGCACATCGGATCGAAGGGGTTGCGGTGGCATTGATTACCGCAGATTCTGATCCAGAATTACCTCAGCGCCTCAAAGAACTGAATATTGTTTTACTGCGTAAGCCATTAAAACCAGCATCACTCAGGGCCTGGTTATCGAGCCTAAAACTCAACGCTTAATCTTAGCCAATCATGCTTTGCAAAAAGTCCGAACAACATAACGTTTTTCGGACTTTTTTTGTACAGTGACTGACATGTCATTCAGCAAAGTGGCAATTTATATTACAGCCTAGGCAAAAGCTTTCAATCTCATCCAGTACCAGACTGAATTGATTGGCCATAAATTTCATTCATACCTTTACTATGGCAAAGATGCTCAAAACGACCAATTCCCTCCAGAATACTTTGTTACTATTTCTCAATACATTGTTATTTATGGTTTTTTATATACTAATTTTGACATATACAACTTTAGTCGTATTCCTATTGCATATTGAATAATCCATAAAACAGATATGCGTTTGATTGCCGTATTGATTAAAACAACGGATCTACAATCTAATGGACAATTTTTATAATAGGAGCCTTACCATGCAAGTTTCAGAAACCATGCCACAAGGAACCCAACAATTTCATCGTCAATATAGTGCCAACGCCATCCTTCCAAAAATTGATTGGGTTGAGCTATTTAAATTAAGCAAATTAAATGACACCCACTTACAAGCACTGGATACGCTATATCGTAGTGCTGTACCTTTGGCGCTACAGGTTTTCAACGAACTTAACTTTGATGTGTTTGCACATCCTGCCTATCACCCACAAGGCCTTGGTCTATTTGATAAACTGTCACAACAAGAAAGCAAACTGCTCACCCAACTCAAAGCAGAGTGCGATTGTTTGAGTACTGAAGTTCGTCATCAAATTTGGAGTATGCTACTCCGCGGTGGTGCAGTTCTGGTATTTAAGGCTTGGCTTGGAAAAGTAAAATCAGGTGAAAATCAACTCGATATGACTCAGTTCGATGAGCTCTCTGATTTACTCTTTATTAAAACCGCACCAGAAAAACTCGCGCAACATCTCAATATCGACTCCAAAGCTGAGGATGATCATATCTTCTTGATGTATGGGCATGATGTATTTTTAGATCGCTTCAATAGTCTAGAAACTGCGGCACTCTTTGTTGATTTAGGCGTATATGACGCTGCTTTCCTGAGCTTACGCGATGATCGCGTAGCAGATTACCTGAAATCTAAAGGCTATGTCAGTCAGGAACAGATTGACGATCTACAGTGTGCACTCAACCCACTGTACTGCGGTGATTTAACCCCAAAACAAGACTGTCTTGCTTAAATTCCGAGCACACACAAAAAAGTCAAAGCCCACAATCAGGGGCTTTGACTTTTATTTTTAACGCGATCAATTTAAATTCTTTTTTGCTCGATGTTCAAAGCATTAATCGCCAACACAGCTTGGGTACGGTTTTGTACGCCAAGTTTGCGGAATATGGCAGTCACATGCGCCTTAATGGTGGCTTCTGAAACATCCAGTTCATAGGCAATTTGCTTATTCAACAAACCTTCAGCCACCATCATCAACACCCTAAATTGTTGCGGTGTTAACGATTGAATACGTTCTGCGAGTGCAGATTCATCTGCATCACGTGGATCAAAGTTAACATTGCTCGGCAAGTTCGGTGGTAACCAAACTTCGCCTTCAAGGACTTGACGAATTGCTTCACCAATATGACTCGGATGTGCAGATTTAGGGATATAACCACTGGCCCCATGTGCAATCGCACGTTGAATAATCGAAACTTGTTCGTGAGCAGAGACCACAATAATCGGAATCGCAGGATACTGCGCTCTCACATGAACCAGTGCAGAAAAGCCTGAAGCACCGGGTAGATTTAAATCCAATAAAACTAAATCGGGTTCTGGTCCATTTTCGAGACGCGCATAAAATTCATTGACTGCAGCCGTTTCATGAATTTGAGCTTGAGGAAAGCTATAGCGAACGGCCTGAATTAACGCATGGCGAAAAAGTGGATGATCATCAACGATTAAAATATTCATAAGCGAAGCGAGAAATCTCTAGCACAGTGTTTCATTTTAACCGCACTGCAATGTTTAAGGATACGAAAATATTCACTAATTCATGAATAATATG
>JASLJB010000109.1 GCA_030152605.1 Acinetobacter sp.
TTAATCTTTTAATTCTTGACCAATCTGCTGTATAAAGACTGTGCGATAGGCCATCACTGAGTGAACTGGCACTCAGCGAATCGGACTTCATCTATAAAAAAGGAGCATGACATGTATCTTAAAATTTTGACTTCGTTATTACTGGTAGGCAGTTTGAGCGCATGTAATACGGTAAAGTCCTTATATAGCAAAGATAAAAAAGATCAATCGCCTGTATCAGCGTCAACTGAAAAAATCTCCTCCTCAGATACACCATTGCAACAACTGTTTAAGCTACAACCTGAGTTGGCCGAGTCGCTGAATAGCGTGTCGATCCAACAAGTATTTAACCGGGCTGAGTCACCGACTGCGGCGCAACTGACGGTGGTCAATAGTAATTTACTCGATGATTCAGTGTTTGCGATTCGCACTGTGTATCAGTTTAAAAATCAAGCAGAGAGTTGGAGCCTGATCAAAACGGAGACCAGCTTTAAATGTCAGCGTGGACCCAACACCAAAACCTTCCAAGATAAAGTCTGTCCTTAAGCCAATTGAGCCAACTCAACGACCGATGAGACTCACGCTCAAAGGTCGTTTTTTTGTGCCTAATCGTCGTTCTAGTCGTACTTAATCGTGACCGTGGCCAAGCCCCTGACTTGACCTGCCGTCACCCGTTGCCCACTTTGTACATAACGTGCTGTCATGGGGATGCGATACGAAAACTGTTGATTATTCCCGATGCTGCCGAGCATCACACTGTCGCCATTGCCAATCAATTGATTACGTCCATCAGCCAAAAGTAACTGGGTGCCAACGCCTTGCGCAGGCTGTGCGGCCGTATTTTTCAGTACTTGGCGATTGCCGTCCTCCTGAATAAAGTCGTAGCTGACACTGATTTGGCTTTTGACGTCATACCCCGTGGGGTTATAGCCGCCATTGCAGCGAATATTGAGTTCAAAACCCTGCTGGCCTTGGCTGGAGCCGATGCCGCTAAATCCTGCACGTGTGACCGGTTCAAGTTGGATGGTGCGGGTGTTGTCACCCAGGATCTCACATGAAGATGAGGCAATCGTAATCGCATTGCCATACACGGTACTGGTGAGTAAGGGCAGGTGACGACCGTTGTTGATGTAATAACTGCTGTAGCGTCCCGGCACTAAGGTGCCAGAACCGGTAGAGGGCGCAGTTTTAATGATTTCCACATAAAAAAAGCCCGGCGCAAGGACGTAGTTTTTCCGAGAAAGATTGTTTCGATAAGGGTAATAACCTGAAAATTCAGCGGCATTATCCCCTTTACGGTATAAGCGAATCCCGATGCCCGGAATATTGGTGGCGTAGACATTTTCTCCAGCCGGGCTTTGCGCATAGTTCTGACTCAGTTCTGCGGTGATGTAATCTCTCCATCCATTACAGTTGGCACTCGAACCATTGGGGGTGATGGTGAAATAAGCGGTTTTGAGAATCTTACCCACAGGATCACTCGGTTGGACCACCACGCGCCCCACATCCATTGAGATATCCACTGTTTTAAAGTTTCTTGAGAGATCACAATCGGCATAAGCAGCCGTGCCAAACATCAAGCCAGCGTAAACAAGTGCAGCACTGATCAGGGATTTTTTCATTCGCAGGTCGCCTGGGTCATGAGATAGTTTTGTTGAGTATTTTTTGCTTGATCAGTGACATCATAAGCAATATTACATTGTTGTGTGACATCTTCTCGCCAACGAATACTGAGGCGATCCTGTAGACGTGCGGTGCGTAAATAAATCATGCTGCCTTGCGCCACGATGCCGACCACTTGATCGTGCTGATCATAGACTTCTGCCGCAAAGGGTAAGTTGCCACCATTTTGGGTATGCGTATCGATATAGACCGCATAACCGGTTTTGGTACTAAAGTCGACTTTTGAAATCGCGCCAGCAAAAGGAGCAACACGTTGACTGGTCTGTTCCAACTCGACACGACTGGACATGTTTTGTGGATCGAGGGTGATGTCATTCAGGCGATAGGGCGTGACATAAGGGATCACTGCATAGCCGGCCTTGTTGATACTCAAACCCGCCGTGTTGTTGACTTTGGCACCGGCAGCATCCGGTGCATAGACCAAGACCATGGTTTGGCCTTGCTCAGCACCAAACACCACACCATGCGCATGCGCCACCACATTACCACTGATGCTCAGATTGGCTTGTTGGTATTGATCCGCCCAACTATAAGACCCGGCCACAGTGGCGTAGTTGCTGCGATAGCGGGCGTTACTATTGAATGAGGTGTTATTTGCATCTTGCTGTGCCACAGAAGCACCATAGCTAAATCGATCATTCAGCGTGGCATTCATGCCGAGTGTTTGCTGATTGTCATTTAAGCTGGCGTTGAAGTTCATGGATTGCTTTTTAAAGCTCAGCGGCAAGGACAGCGTCAGCAAATATTCGGTATCTTTGCTACGTGTTTGCGAAGCGTATTCCATTTCGCGCTGTGTGACCGATAAGCCATAGGTCAGGTTGCGAAATTGGTTGCTGTAGCCGAGTTGAAACTGCTGATTACTTTGGCTGAGGTTCCAATACTCTGTCCACGATCCAACCAAAGACAAGTTACCCCAACCGCGAGGCAGACCTTGATTAAGGGTGATCTGAAACTCACTGCGTTGCTGACCAAGCATGGGGCTATTAATGCCATTTTTCTCGTCTGCACGCAGTTGCATGGCATTGCGCAGACTAAAGTAATTTTCAGTCGAATAGCGATAGGCCGCCAAAGTCAAATTGGTATGCGTCGGTGATATCAGTTTGCTGTAGCTAATTTTATAGCTTTGACCCGACTGGGTCGGATGCTGCTCGAACTGTGCTTGGGCATGGGTCACATCCAGCGAGATCGCCCCGATCGGGGTGGAAACAGCCGCACCGAGGACTGCTGCAGTATAGTCTTCACTGGCCTGTAGGCCGCTATAGCCGGTCAATAGATTGTTGATGCCGCGTTGGTATTTCAGCTGGGCGATCCATGGATGCAGGTCAATGCCTTGCTCATGATACTGGCCGACGGTTGCCGAATAACGACTAAGCCCCGGACGCAACATCTGTACCACTGCGGCATAGGGGATCGAAAATTTTTGGATTTCTCCAGTGGCTTCGATCACCGACACTTCGAGTGCATCACCAAAGCCTGTGGGATAAAGATCATTGATTTCAAAGTTACCCGCTGCAACCGTGGTTTGATAGACCACTTGATTTTTTTGACGTACTTCAACCTTGGCATTGGTTTTGGCATGGCCACGGATTCGCGGTGCATAACCGAGCATGCTGTTCGGCAGCATACGATCATCACTGGAGAAATCCACGCCACGATAGCCAAATGAATCAAAGACTTCGCCTTCAGTCATGCGTTCACCGAGGGTCAACATACCGCGATACTGCGGCAGGGCACGTTGCAGATAGGTGCTGTTGGCGGTGTAGCTTGAGCTGGCTTGG
>JASLJB010000197.1 GCA_030152605.1 Acinetobacter sp.
CCTGTTGCTACTTGAGTATAAACTTGCGCTATGTGATAATTTTCCATCCTTCTCTGCAAATGGCATTTTTATGTCAACAGGTCATGTTGAATATGCAAGCTTGGATGGAACGCATATCTTCAAACTTATTGGTGAAGTGCGCGCCCAAGCCTGTATTAGTCTAGACAAACTTCTGGAAAGGATTGAACAGCAAGCCCATGTTATTGGTGCAATTGTTGATTTAACCCAAACCACATTTATTGATAGTACGGTACTTGGTGTTTTAGCCAAACTCGGTTTGAAGCTCAAACAAACCCACCAAATCCAAGCGGTCATGTTATCAACCAACCCAGATATTACCACGCTAGCCAATAGTATGGGCTTGGGTCAGGTCTTTGTTATTTTGAATTACTGCGGTGATCCAAATGTATGTACGCGTGCGTTGATTGATGACAATGTCACCCATAATGCGATGTTATCTACCGTATTAGATGCACACAAAACGCTGATGAAGCTCAACCAAAACAATCAAAACATGTTCGAACCATTGGTTAAAAAACTTGAAAAACACCAAGATACACTTGAAGCTGTATCTGATCAGCAAAAAGTCTAAATCCAAATAGGATCGTTACATCATGACCCAGCTTTCTGTTGCACAAATGAACTCCCAAAATGATATTGAAGCGAACTTCATCGTCATCGAATCATTGCTGCAACAAAGTCAGGCACAAGGTGCATCGCTGATCGTTTTTCCAGAAAATTTTGTCTGCTTTGCCGGAGGGAAACAACGCGAAACTGCTGAACAATTCCAGAGTATTCAGCAACGTTTAGAACAGCTTGCACACCAGTATCAAATATGGATCGTCGCAGGTACTTTACCTTGCCCGTTTCGTCCTGATGGCAGTATCGTGCCGGATGGGCGTGTACGCACGGTAAGTTTGTGCATCAGTCCGGAAGGCACTGAAGCGCGTTATGACAAAATTCATTTGTTTGATGTTCAGGTCGGCGATGCGGTCGGTGGCTATCAAGAATCCAAATTCTTTGAGCCCGGCACAGATCTCGTGCTTGCATCGAGTCCATTTGGCAAGATTGGCCTTATGGTCTGTTATGACATCAGATTTCCAGAAATGGCCTTAAAACTCAGACATCTCGGGGCGAATATCTTGACGGCACCCGCTGCATTTACCTATACCACAGGTCAAATGCATTGGCAGCTGCTGCTTCAAGCCCGCGCAATGGATAGCCAATGTCAAGTTTTAGGTGCAGCTCAACAAGGCTGGCACGGCGAAAAACGCCAAACTTGGGGACAGGCTGCCGCCACTGACAGTTTAGGTCGCCTTTTGGCCCAAGTCGACAACGAAGGTGCACAACTGATTACCGTGCCATTTGATTTAGAAAAACAAAATAGCATTCGCGCCTCCATGCCCCTCATGCAACATCGTCAACTTATTCAGTTTTAATCGCCTAGAGTAGCTTCCCCCCTGCTCCGTCACTTTAGTTAAGTTGAATTTGTAGCAAAACAGCGCTTGTTTTTTCAGCCTGATCGTAGATGATAAATACTCACTTATGTATCAGGATGATTAAAATGTCTTTAGAAAAAGTAGTTTATCGTGCCAAAGCCCAAGCCACTGGCGGTCGAGATGGACGTGCAGTCTCTTCAGATGGCGTATTGGATGTCAAACTGGGTGTGCCAAAGGAAATGGGCGGTGCTGGCGGTGAGGTCACCAATCCTGAACAACTCTTCGCAGCTGGCTATTCTGCCTGCTTCTTAGGTGCAATGAAATTTGTCGCACATCGCGATCAGATCGAAATCGCCAAAGACCCTAAAGTCGAAGCCGAAGTTGGCATTGGTCCATTGCCGAGTGGTTTTGGAATTGAGGTCAAATTAACGGTTCATCTGTCTGGCATGCCACAAGCAGAAGCTGAAAAGCTGGTACAAGCTGCACATATTGTCTGCCCCTACTCGAATGCCACGCAAAATAATATCGATGTCAGTTTCGAAGTCTTAACTGCTTAACGTCACATAAAAGCTTAAAGTCTAAATTAATCTAGATCAAAAGCATTAAAACACAAAACCTCAAAATAAAAACCGCGATCCACAGACATGGGATCGCGGTTAATTTGATGACGTAGATTAAAACATTTCGATCGTTTAAATCCTGGACAACATAAACTGAAATAACAACTTAAACTTCTGCGGCATTGGTGACGCGTAACACCTCTTCCACCGTGGTTTTTCCTGCAAGGACTTTGCGTAAACCATCTTCTCGGATCGAACTGGCCTGACGACGTGCATATTGTTCAAGTTCGTATTCGGCAGTATTGCCATGAATCAAACGGCGCATTTGATCATCTATCGGGACAATTTCATAAATCGCGGTTCGGCCACTAAAACCAGTATGCGAACAATGCTCACAGCCTTTAGGTTGCGGCAATTTCAGCAATGGATCGGTACTGATATTTTGAAACAGTTCTGCCTCAAATGGATCTGCCTCATGCCAGGTATGGCAGTGCGTACACAGCGTACGCACCAAACGCTGCGCCACCACACCGATCAGCGAGCTTGCCAGCAAGAAAGGTTCAATCCCCATATCTTGTAAACGAGTGACTGCACCGACGGCGGTATTGGTATGCAAGGTGGATAAAACCAAATGACCCGTTAAGGATGCTTGAACCGCGATTTCAGCAGTTTCCAGATCACGAATCTCACCCACCATCACCACATCAGGGTCCTGACGTAGCATAGCTTTGAGCGCACGCGCAAAAGTCATATCCACTTTGGTATTGACTTGGGTTTGCCCAATCCCCTCAAGTTGATACTCGATCGGATCTTCGGCGGTTAAAATATTCTTCGAGCCATCATTTAAGTCGGATAAAGCCGCATAGAGTGTGGTGGTTTTACCCGAACCAGTCGGGCCCGTGACCAAAATAATGCCATGCGGCCGATGCACCAGCTGTGTGAGCCGTTCATAGTCTTGAGCCATCAAACCAAGATGGGTCATATTCAAACGACCCGCTTGCTTGTCGAGCAAACGCATCACCACACGCTCACCATGTGAAGATGGCAAGGTCGATACCCGCACATCCACTTCACGGCCTGCCAGACGTAAAGAAATACGGCCATCTTGGGGTACACGTTTTTCAGCAATGTCTAATTTGGCCATGACTTTGATCCGGGAAACCAACAGCGGCGCCAACTCACGGCGCGGCTGAACAATTTCTCGCAGTTGCCCATCTACGCGTAAACGTACAGAAAGCTTTTTTTCAAAGGATTCAATATGAATATCTGAGGCATTGACACGAATCGCTTCCGAAAGTAATGCATTGATTAATCGTACAATCGGTGCATCATCTTCTTGATCCATCAGATCTTCAGTTTCTGGCACTTGATCAGCAAGGCTGAGTAAATCTGGATGATCTTCAAGCCCAGCAGCGACTTGTTGTGACTCACCGGTCTCACCCGCATAGCTTGAACTGAGCAGTTGATTAAAATCTTCATCACTACAGAGACGGTATTGGGCAGATCGACCGAGAAAGCGACGTGCTTCTTGCAAAGCGATTTGTGCAGTATCATGACGACGAACGATATATACTTGATCACTTTCATAGCGCAACAACACACCATGTTTTTTTGCAAAACTATAGGGTATTTGTAATTGTTTAAGGATTTGCATTACAACTGTAAATCACGATGAGAATTGCTCTGAGTGTACGCGAAGCGTATGACACCGTGAAGTCTGATTTGAAAAAAGACTGCGAATTGAGGAAATGCCGCAATTGTCCAAGAATACTGAACATCTCGAACCCGAAATGCCCAACCTCAAATGGTGGGGTGAAGAAATTTTTGAAATCAATCAGTCCAAAACATGGCAGTTTGG
Organism: Acinetobacter sp.; assembly: GCA_030152605.1. Classification (GTDB taxonomy): domain Bacteria; phylum Pseudomonadota; class Gammaproteobacteria; order Pseudomonadales; family Moraxellaceae; genus Acinetobacter. Next base: position 3,858 of record JASLJB010000197.1, read on the forward strand.
CTCCCTACTCTTTCGACTGACGCGTGGCCTACAAGAATGGCGTCTCGAATACCACCGCCCTAAAGTCCAGTTTGACTATGAACAGCAATGGTATCGCATCCATGACACAGAGATGAGTTTTCCCAAACCTATCCATGTGGAACGCTATATGTTCAAAGAAACCCATTCACATTTTCAACTCATGCCACGTTTGGCTGATCGCTCGGTGGTGATCAAACCGACTGATCCGATTTATATTCCCGCAGGTCAGCGTGGCACCATATATATCAGCACGCCACTGTGGATTTCTGGCTTTGTGCAAGGTCAAAAAGATCCGTTGTTTGATTTGCCAGTTATCCTTCCCAAAGATACTTGGTTTGGCCCAGACCAACGCACGGGTGAAATATGCTACGCCACTACGGTTGATGGACGTACTGATCTAAATCAACTGCGATCACGTGCCTTCCGTGCTGTGACCCCGATTGATTTTCACAACATTAGCAACCATCAATTGCGCTTTGATAAAATGAACGTCCCCGTCACTGCATTGCCGCTGTTTTATAGTGAAAGTACTGGGCGTTTATGGACCTCTCAAATCAAAGTTATCCATGATTCATCTGAACGACAGCCTCGTATTCGTATTGAAAACCGCACCCCACCACTGGCGGGTGAAGTGATTTATGTCCATCCGGCACGTTCTCCGGGTGGTGCATTGTTTAATATGTTTGATTCATTCTTTTAAGGATTCGCGATGCCAGATGCCAATATCCCCTTAAATGTAGCCAATAGCGTTAAAGGAATTTTCACCAATTTCAACTTCGATCGTCTCAGTGAGATCGCGGTGGCAGTGGTGCTGTGTTTTGTCGGCTTTATCTTAGCGCGCGTGGTCTCCAATACCTTTATCCGCACGGTCGGCATGAAATTCAATGCACATCAACGGCTGGTATGGCGACGTGGGATCTTCTATTTTATTTTCATGCTGTTTGTGGTGGCGAGTCTCAAAGAAGCAGGCTTTAAACTCAGCGTCTTTCTCGGTGCTGCTGGGATCTTGACTGTGGCCTTGGGTTTCGCTTCACAAACATCGGTGACCAACTTAATTAGTGGTCTGTTCCTGATCGGCGAAGGCTCATTTGAAATTGGCGATACCATTCAACTGACATTGATTCGGGGACATATCATTGAAGGTGAAGTGATTTCGATTGATTTACTCTCAGTCAAACTACTCACCCTCGACAACGTCTATGTCAGGCTCCCCAATGAGCAACTGATTCGCGCCCCCGTGCATAACCTGTCTAAATTTCCGATACGGCGTATTCCGATTAGCATCGCAATTAACTTTCATGAAGACATCATCAAAGTACGTGAAGTTTTACTTAAAGTTGCCAACAACTATCCTTTGGTTTTGGCCGATCCCAAGCCACGCGTCAGTGTGACTGCTTTTGGTGAATCATCGATTGAGCTGCTGTTTGCACTGTGGTGTAAGCAAGAAAACTTTATGAAAGTTAAAGATGAAATGCATGAGCTGATCCGCAATGGCTTTGTTGAAAATCAAATCGAGATCCCAGTACCAAAGATTGGCTTTGTTGATCGTCCCGGTGCTAACGCTTTGGCCGAAGATGACTTAGATCGCTATGCCAATGCCAATGAAATCAAACGTGAGCCAAAGCTTTAAGCCAGAAACGCGCATCGATGCGCGTTTCTGACTCCTCACTCAGTCATGAGTTTTTATTTGGCTCGACTTCTCATTCAGTTCTGGCATCGGTGCAATATATGCGATCAACAGCATAACCAAGCCAGCGCCCAAGAATGAAAACACCCGCAGTAATGTGCCGATATGCGACAAATCCAACAACACCAGCTTAAAGGTCACGATCACCAACAGGCTGGCACCCAAGATCCATAGGCTTCTGATTTTCTTCGCAGTTGCAACGCTCATGCTCACGAAGGCCAAGCCCACCCACAACAAGGTCAGACTCAGTTGCACCGCAGCACTTTGCCACAGCGCCATATCGTTATATGCGGTGTGCAAATACACATGCAGTGCGCGCAACAAGACATAACTACTCATCCACAACAATCCAAGTACCGCCAAGATCGCAATGATGCCTCGATCTAAACGGGTCTTGAGCTGCAACGACAATTGCCACAGAAAGCACAACAAGGCCAGCAAGGAAATCGCATCCATCGGATTGAGCATCGGTAGCCAATAGCTGTCAAAAATATGCTCGGAAAACAATTGCGAACACATCATCCACAGCATCATCAGTAATAGACTGGTTTTGGACTGCCAAATCAACAGAGTAGTCTGATCCGCCCTGCGAAAAAAACTGACCAGCGCAAGCAATAACGGCAACAGCAGCATGGATAAATAAGGCTGTACAGACCAAATCCCAAGACTGGCCAACGCCAAACTCAGCAATGTGATTAGACTCACTGCTTCAGGCGCAAAACTAAGATCAGCTTGGCTTGATCGTAGACTCAGCGTACACAGCAGCAAACCGGTTAAGACAAAATAGCCCTGCTCAAGGGGAGTTGGCCAAAGCATCTGTCCGTGTTGCAAATGAGTCAAGATAATCAACAAGGCATAGCCGAAAATCGGAATCAAGGCCATGCACTTTGGCAACAACCAAGTCCAAGATGCACCAGCCCAACGCATTACCTCGTTCAGCCCCAATAACAACACACTGATCAGCAACAGCACTCTGATCTCGCCAAAGGCCATCTCATAGCGATCCATCGTCAGCAACAGAACCAGACTACTGGCGATGAACATTAACAGCGCATGAAAGACCAGCATCAGAGTATTGTACTGTTCACGGTATTCGATACGAGCATTGGCGATCAGCACCACAGTCAGATAACTCAAGCTCAGATACCAAAAGATCGCGCGCGGAAAAACATCCAATTGCAGCCAATAATACAGACTGGAGATCCCAGCCACGAGCAACAACAGCATCGCCAGATAATGTGCAACCCGACTAGTACGCCACAACGCATAAGCAAAGATCAGCACACCCAGTGTGGCCCAACCCAAGACACTCCATTGCTCAGGCAGCAGAATCGACGGAATAAAGCTGATAAAAATCAGCATCAAGCTCAGATAACTTTGCGCAATAAAAGCAATACTCTTCAGTTGTTTGGAATAGAGATGCAGCCCCGCAAACAACAGTGCAAATCCCAGGCTGACGCTGGCTTGCCAGAGGCTATTTTCAAAATAAACCAGATAAATCAGCCCATAACCCAACAGTGGTGCGGCAAAGATCAACGCAATATCCAACACCGGCTTGAGCCTGAGTTCGGCCAAATCCTGTTTGGCCATCAATTGACTATAGCGAAAGCCCAACCAGATAAAGATCGCACTATGTATCAAGATCAAGCATGTCAGTTGTAACTGTTGGATATCACCACGATAAATGCTATAGCAGCTGGCGATCGCAACGGTTATAACTAAAGCAATTTGCGCCAGAATTTTCCACGGCCGCAGACTGGTCAATACTGCAACCGCCACGTTGATCGCGACATAATAGGCCACCAACTCCGTGCTGCTCATCTCGCGTACGGGCAAGGTAAATGGAGCAATATAGGCCACAGACATGCCGATCAGAGTCAGCTCAATCGAATTTTGTTTGAGGCTGAGTCTTAGGGTCAGCAGCATGATCAATAAAAATAGCACTGCCGCCAGCCAAAATGAACCAAGCACCTGATTGTAATAAGCAAAGAATAAACACAAGAACAATCCAGCCAGACCTAACGCTTCAAGCCCCAAGGCAAAGCTTGGATTTTTCTGCCACAGTCGATAACCTAAGCCGCAGATTCCCAAACACAATCCAGCCATCACACTCAACTGTAGCGCCAAATCAATCTGCCAATGCTCAGTCGCAAAACGAAGTAGCAAGATAATTCCGATCAATAAGACACTCACAGCGACTTTGAGCACCGGATTACCTTGAAAGATCCAGCGTTTCAGTTGTGCTAAGAATCCAAGTGCACTCGAATCCGATGCTGCCGCAGCGACGGGTGCTTGCTGTAGATCTTGCCGCTCAGTATTGGCTGCTCTGCAATCTGCTGTTTGGTCATGCCGTTGCAGATGCATATGTTGCAGGCTGTGCTGCACCCCGATCAGCTGCTGTTCTAAACGTCGGAGCCAACGCAAGAAGAAAAAGATCCAGAT
>JASLJB010000245.1 GCA_030152605.1 Acinetobacter sp.
CGGCCACAACGACGCAATAAGGCATAGATCCGCGCCAATAATTCATCGAACTCATACGGCTTAACCAAGTAATCATCTGCACCTTGATTGAGCCCCTCAACCCGGTTATGCAATTGATCACGTGCGGAGATAATCAAGACCGGTAGATTGGTTTTGCTTCGGATCTGCTTCAACACCTGCAAGCCATCCATCATCGGTAGCCCCAAATCTAGAAGCACCATATCGAAGTTGTGTGTACTGAGTTGTTTTAAGCCATCAAAACCATTGTTGACCCATACCACCTCAAACTGATGCAAGCGCAATAAGGTCATAGAGGATTCTGCGATCATAAAATCGTCTTCGATCATCAATATTTTCGTCATGATAGGAGTCCCTCGTCTCAGCTTTGTGTAGCACAAAGTCGCAACATGTCGTTATTTTCATTGATTACGCTAGATTTTACATCAAGTAGTGATAACAGACTCGGAAATAAATTGTCGTGGCTTAATTTTGTTGATCTTTGCTGCGCCAAACAGTTGACTTGGCTTAACTCAGATTGTTGCCACGGCTTTGAGAACCAGACCATCATCGGAATATGAGTTTGCTGACTCGGCGCAATCGCATACGGTGCACCATGCAAATACATGCCGCGTTCTCCGGTCGACTCACCATGATCGGAGAGATACCAAAAGCCGGTGCGATAATGATCTTGTTTTTTCAGTACTTCGATCAGCTGATTTAAGACATGGTCGGTGTAGAAGATGGTGTTGTCATAGACATTGAGCAACTGTTGCTTGCTACAACCTTGAATGGCATTACTGTCACAGCTCGGTTGAAATGGCTGAAATTCTTTGGGAGCGCGTTTGTAGTAAGCTGGACCATGACTACCGACCTGATGCAGTACGATCAATCGCGGTGAACGATCATTGGCCGGAATCTTAGCCAGATAATCCTGCACGCTATCCACCAAGATGCCATCTAAACACTCTCCATCACCATTGCACCATTTCTGCTTGATGGCTGGCGGAATGACATAGTTTTCCACCCGATCACAGACGCCTTTACAGCCAGAGTTGTTGTCGATCCACGTGACTTTATAGCCCGCGCGCTGAGCAAGATCGAGTAAGCCCTCACGATGACTGGCTAGCCCTTCATCATACTGTTGACGTGGCATCCCCGAGAACATACACGGCAAAGACACTGCAGTCGCTGTACCACATGAACTGACTTGATCAAAGTTTATTAAATCCGTTTGCGTCGAGAGCGCTGGGTTGGTGTTGCGGGCGTACCCATTGAGTGAAAAGCTTTCTGCACGCGCCGTTTCACCCACCACCAAGAGCATTAACTTCGGCAATTGTTGCGCTGAAGTCACTTCAATACGATGTGCATCTTCGCCATAGCGAATCAAAGGCAGATCTTTTTTCGGGGCTTTTTTATGAAAATATGAATAGGTTGAGGCAATCGCATTTTGCGGGGAAATCATCCCTTTAATATCACGGTGCTCACGAAAGATCGCTGCATAATCCACATAGAACACAAACAGCAAGCTCAAGATCACCACAACAGATGCCCCGGCGCTGAGCAGTTTATTCAGCAGCACTTTAGACCGTGCTTGTGGTTTGATCTTGATCCAACTCAGCAAGAGAATCGGCAACAGCACCATCAACACGGCCCACAGCACAAAGCGCAATGACAATAAATCACTGACTTCGGACACATCGGTTTGCATCATGTTTTGGATTTGATCAGCTGAAATCAATACCCCAAGTGAGTTGACGAAATAAGCACTAAAACCACCGATGATCAGCAATAAGCTACTGAATAGTTTCAGGGTCCATTTCCAATTCAGCAATTGCAATATCAAGTTATATAGCGCAATCAGCACACACACTGTGGCCGCCAAAAAAGCATAAGCCTTAAAACCACTATAAGGGGTCAGCTCTTGAATGCGTTTTAAAAATCCCAAGTTTAAAAACAAGCCAATCCAGAGCGCCAACAAAAAGTTAAATGTGAGGAGCGACAACTGCAGCGGTCTTGATTTGATTTTTTCTATTAATTTAGACATCGTTTTTTAGAGGCTAAGCGACAAGATGGCTTTACTCTAGAAAGTTAAGCTTAAAATCTACTTAAGGAAGGGCTGCTGTTCCGAGCGATCACGCATCATTTGCCGTCTGTCCATGCCGCAGCAACTGTCGCTGCCAAGACCAGATCGGCCACAACAGCAACACGCCGAGTGCAGAAATCACATAGAGATAACGGCTATAGCCCAAATAATCTCCCGCAATACCACTCAGGGTATATAAAACACCACTGACCAAGGCCATGATCGAAACCTGCAAGGTGAAGTCTGTCGCGGCCGTTGTACTTCGGCTGTACTGCATCACCAACGTGAGAACCACCACCAACAATAAGGCTGAAGATGCGTCTTCAAAGGCATTGATGGTATAGATCAACCAGGCATCCACTGGATGACCATGTTCATATTGCCGTGCCAACCAAGCAAAGCCAAATAGACTAATTAACTTCAACACCGAGAACAGCAACAAGGCATGTGCTCGGCGAATGCGTTGCAAACATAAGCTGGCGATTCCGGCACCGAGCAATGCCGCCACTGCCCCCAATATGGTGATATAGATGCCGATCTGACTCAGACTCAAGCCCAGATCAACCAATAACGGTTTACTGATTGGGCCAGACAAACCATCGGTGACCTTGAGACTACACAGCACCCAAAACCACGCATACAGCGTTGGATTTTGCCCAGCATAGTGTCGATAGCCTTGTAGACTGACACGCCAACTGTGCGCTGTGCTGTTTGGTGCGCTGCTGATCACGCCCGAATCACCCTGCGCCATGACCCGATGTCGCGGTTCTTGAAAACAGAGAATCGGCAAGGTATTCAAAAATACCAATCCGGCCAAACTCAAAAATGTCACCTGCCATGTGAGCCAGTCCATCGCCCACAACATCGCACCACCACCGACGATAAAGCCCAAACGTGAGCCCAGCACTTGGAACATATTGCCCCAGTGTTGTTGCTTGGATTTGAGCAGATGCACCGCCAAACCATCTGTAGCAATATCTTGAGTCGCACCCATCATATT
>JASLJB010000264.1 GCA_030152605.1 Acinetobacter sp.
CCCAAGTCATCGCACATCATGCCGATGGCTCCGTCAGCTACCGCAACCAAGCACTCGACAAACCCATCCAATTTAGCAGCCTCTAAACCTTCTCCCTGGGGAGAAGGTCGGGATGAGGGATCAACCTTCTCCTTGGGGAGAAGGCTAGGATGAGGGGGTCAACCTCTCCCTGCCCTCTCCTTATCAAAGAGAGGGTTCTAGGTTGAGGCTTGTATCAGCTGCTTAATCACCTCTACCACCTGCGCAGGATGTTCGAGTGGGAACATGTGCCCGCCTGGGGTGATGGTGAACGGTATCCCGAGTTTACGTTTTGCAATCTGCGGAAATTTCTGTTTCAAGAACGCACTCTGATCCCCAACCACTAAATGCACAGGACGCTTTGGCTTCGACATCGGCAACCACCACCAAGATGGATTACTTCTAAAAATCGCCACCTCATCGGCCTTTGGAATGGTCAAAGTCACCCCACCACGCGCCGGATCTTCAACCAGCGCATGATCCAAATACGCCTGAAAGCAGTCCGGATCAAAGTCTTTATAAAAGCCGCGTGTGCCCAACAACTCACCCGCTTGCTCGCGTGAATCCCAGTGATCACGGCGGCGATTGGAGAGTCCTGCCGGGGTGATTTTATCCACGGTTTTGGGATGCAGCAGCTTGGCCATATGAAATGCAAAAGAATGCTTGCCCAAGATCAACGGTGGATCGAGCATGATCACTTGAGAAAACAATTCAGGACGTTTATAGGATGCCATCAAGGTCAGCACCGAACCCAAAGAATGCCCCAGACCAATCACCGGACGCCCTTGGGCTTGTTGCACAATACTATCCACCAGCTGATCGACCAAATGCGGCCAATGATTACTGATCGGATAACGTTTATCCGGGCCAATCAAAGGCACATAGATGACATCATAATCATCCGCCAATTGGTCAAACAGTTTTTGATAAACCTTTGAAGGCACGCCGTTGGCGTGCGCAAAATGGATGATCGGTTTTTCATTCTTCAGCATGAACATTTACCATCTGGATTTATTGTAGTTTTACATCTTTTTGCGACTCAATCTGCTGCAACATCGCAGCACCTAGACTGTGTCCCATTTCAGATCCTACACGACCAAAGAAAGAATCAAACGGACTACGTTCGACTGTATAGTTCACTGTTTTACTGATATCTAACTGACGTTTCAAAGATTCGATATTGCCAGACTTGTCCGCAACCCCAAGCGCAATCGCCTGTTCACCGGTCCAGAATAAACCCGAGAAGATCGCAGGGTCCGTACTTTTCAGCTTATTACCACGGCCTTGTTTCACAGCATCAATAAAATGATTGTGCACGTTATCCAGCAAGGCTTGGATATGTGCGCGCTGTTCAGGATTGACCGGTTTGGTCATGCTCAAGATATCTTTGTTGTTGCCTGAGGTCATGGTGCGATCTTCAATACCTAACTTTTGCGCCAAGCCATTGATGCCATAATTTGGCATGATCACGCCGATCGAACCCACCAGACTCGAAGGATTAACCCAGATCTCATCTGCAGCCGACGCGATATAGTACGCACCCGAAGCGCCCATATCACCGATCATGGCATAGACTTTCTTGTCTGGGTTTTGCTTTTTCAGATAACGAATTTCTTGCCAGATATCATCAGATTGAACAGGTGATCCACCCGGTGAATTGATGTTCAACACCACGGCCTGACTTGATTTGGCTTCAAAAGCACGTTTCAATGATTTGATGGTATCCACACTATTGACCGACTGCGGCGCTGCATCGATGGTGCCCACGATATTGACGACACCGAGATGTCGTTCACTACTCGACGTGACACTATCTTCTTCGGCTGACAAGGTACAACCCTTATACATGGTGATCACAACGATCAACAAATATAAAAATGTCAGTGCTTTAAAGAAGATTCCCCAACGACGACTGCGTCGCTGCTCTTCAACAGAGGCCAGAACGGCTTTTTCTAAAATCTGCCATTCTTTTCCTGTGAGCTGCGGTTCTTGCTGTTTCTTTTCATTCTCTGCCTGTGGCGGCCAATCGGACATAAGGACAATCCAAACTCAAAAATTAAGTCAACATTATATACAAGCTTCGCAGTTAAACTGTCTAAACAAAGAGAATTAACCTATAATAACGCCAAATTCTCTACACTAATTGACTTCTGAAAGATAATTTGATCACCAATGACTGAGAAAACAACGACTACGACAAGGCGTCTACTGAATTTTTTCAGTCGGCAACCGATCTTATTTTCCCGTTTCTTTGCAAAACTGCTCGCGAGTATTGTGAACCTACTACATATCACAAAAACCTCGAACACGATACGTTTGAATATTGATATCTGCCTGCAAGAGCTGACGCCTAAACGACGCGAACAGATTACCCGTGCCGCGATTCGCAACGAATTGCAGTCCTATATGGAATTTTTTAGTATCTGGGGCAGCAGCAATAAAAAGAACATCAGTCGTATCGCAAATATCGAGGGTGAACACTACTTTCATGAGGCGATCCAACACGGCAAGGGCTTAGTCCTGATCGTGCCGCATTTTGGCACATGGGAAGTCATGAACGCATGGTTTGCGCAGCATACAGAAATGACCATCATGTATAAGCCGATCAAAAATGAGGAGGCGGATCAATTCGTGCGCCAAGCGCGTAGTCGTGAACAAGCCAACTTGGTGCCGACCGATGAATCTGGCGTGCGTCAAATCTTTAGAGCATTGAAACAAGGCGGCACCACAGTGATCCTGCCCGACCATAGCCCGAGAGTGGGTGGCGAACTGATTCCTTATTTTGGTATTCCTTTGGCCAGCAGTAGTTTAAGTGCCAAGCTGATCCAGAAAACCAAAGCCCGTGCGCTGTTACTGTATGCACTGCGCAACCAAGATGAAAGCTTCAATATGTTTATCGAGCCGATCGATGAAGCCATCTATGCGGGTACACCTGAGCAAGGTACGGCGGTGATCCATCACACGCTTGAAGATCTGATTCGTAAATATCCGGAGCATTATCACTGGAGCTATAAACGCTTCAAAGCCAATCCCGACTTGGATCGTGTCTATGCACTGCCCAAAGCGGAAGCCTTGGAGAAAGTCGCACAAGTCCGTGAGCAACATCAACGCCAACACGCAAGCCAAAGCCAACCAGATCTAAGCGAATTGAGCTCCTAAGCGGCTTGATTCGAGTGCTTCAGTCACTCGGCTTGAGCCAACGCCTGCGATCACGCTGCGAGTGTATCTCGATCTGCCGATCTGCATTTAAATAAAAGCGCATACTGCCCTGCTCAATCGTGGTTTTTAACGGAATCCCCAGCGCATTTAAGCGTGCTTCGACTAAGGGGTGCGGATGATGATAACGGTTGTTCCAGCCTGCACTGGCGATCGCCAACTTGGGCTGTAGCTGTTTTAAAAACCCATAAGCAGAACTATGCCGACTACCATGATGTCCCAACAGCAAGACATCGACTTTTAAGTCTGGATAGTCACGTAGTATTTGATACTCCGTTTCCCAACCGGCATCGGCCATCAACAGAAAATGCTGATAATTTTTCGCCTGCGGCACATGGATATGCAGCACGCAGGATCGTTCATTTTGTTTTTCAGGCGCCGTGGTGAGCTGATCTTGGCGCGGCGAGAGCACACGGATCTTGATCTGCGCATATTGCCACTGTTGACCGGCATAACAATAATTAAAATCAAAGCCCTGAAAACGCGGGTCGTATTGATTGCTATACAGTTGCCGAATCTGTATCCCTTGGCTCACCGACTCAAATGCACCACTATGATCCTGATCCAAATGGGTCAAGATCAATTGATCCAAGCCGCGCACGCCACGGCGCCGCAAAAAGGGAAGAATCACCTGCTTGCCCACACCCCATTGCTGCTCCTGAAAGTTACCGCCCACATCAATCATCATGCTGTGCTTGGGCAGTTGCAAAAATATCGCCTGTCCCTGGCCAACATCGATCACGCTCAGATCAAATTCACTCTGCGGCCGATACAACATGGCGGCAGCCACTGCACACAGCGCGATCCAAGCACGGGGCAGCACCCCGCGCGGCAACATCCACATCAGGATCGCCAAGCTGAGACACATGATCTGCGCTGTATTCAACCCCCAAGCATGCAGTTGTAGCCCCATGCCCTGATCCAGTCGGGTCAATAAAAACATCAACAGCCGAATCAGCACATCTGCCAGTTCAAAGATCAAGATCGCGATACTCGGCCCAGATAGACTCAGGACTGCTGCGATGACTTCAATCGGCACGATCAACATCGCAATCAAGGGAATCGCCAGCAGATTCGCAATCGGTGCCAGCCAAGATACTTGCTGAAAGATCAGCAACATCAAAGGCAGTATGGCGATAAAAATCCGGCATTGGCTCACAAACAGTAGCCAGAGTAGCTTAAATAACTGTCTGAACTGAGAGGACTGCACCTCTGCTTCGGCCTGTTGTGCTTGCTCATAGACCCGCAGCAACAGCAAGCAAGCGCCATAGGACAACCAAAACGCAGCAGATAAAATACTGAATGGATCAAACAGCAATAACAGGCTGGCACTCAACAACAACAGTTTCAATGCCCTTATCGGCTGCCGCAGCCAGACACAGGCGCTGAGCAACATCACCGTGAGCAAACTGCGTAGCGCTGGAATTTCAAATCCCACGATCCCCGCATATAACCACACACAGCTGAGAAATGGCAGCAACATCAGCTGCGGGCGTGCCATCTTTAAGTAGAGCTGTGGCACAAAGCGATTGATCAGGCGCCGGCACACTAGACAAAACATCAGCCCCAAGATCAATACATGCGGTCCCGAGATCGCCAGCAAATGTGAAATACCAAGACGCTGAAACAGGTCTTGGGTTTCAGTCGTCAATAGACTTTGATCTCCCGTCAACAAAGCCAACATCAAACCACGCTGCTGAAAGTGATGCTGCTCGATCAGTTGCCGCCACGCTAAGCGCTGCGCTTCAAGCGCAATTCGTATGCGCGCTGCAAGATGGTTTTGTTGCTGCACAAAATCGGCATAGCCCAAAGCACTGACCTGCGCTGCACTCAGCACTTGGATACTGTGTAATTGCATACTGGCCATCAAGCCTTGTTGAATCCACCAGCGCTCCTGATCAAAGGCGGCTTCGGCCGCATAGCCATGAATGGCTTTGACCTCACCACTGACCCGATAATACTGTCCCAGTGCTAACCATTGCGCTGGATTTTTCGGATTGATCTGATGGGTCGGATAGCTGAGACGCCAACGCACCGGCTGCGCCTGCTGATCCAGCACCCAGACCTGATGCTGCCAACGGTTGGGGTCGGCTTGGCCATTGCTGGCGATACGATCCACATAGATCAGCACCTGACGGGTTGCCACATCACTGCTGCGTAGCGCCAATCGTTGACTCAGCGCAGC
>JASLJB010000285.1 GCA_030152605.1 Acinetobacter sp.
CTACTGCCCAGAAACGTCCAAAGACGCCAACGGGTTTGAACAGAAACCATCGACTTAAGGTGGTTTATAACGTAGCTAGAATCGACATCGGTGTATTCTTATGCCGTACAGTGCTAAAACTCAATGATTTGGGGTAATGGCTCGACCGCGCTTTGTCTAGATTTAGGCAAAGGCGCGTCGTGCTATCGCATGACTGATGCCGTAAAACGCTGTGTCTAAGCACGCCCCTATTTATTGGAGGCGTGCTTTTTTATTGCGTATTCAAAAACTTAACTCGCATATCACGCAGTTAAATTTTGAAAAATTACATGTGTGTCCAGCAATATTCATCCCGCACTTGGACCGCATGCACGGCTACAGTTAGGAGTTTTAAACATGTTTAAAACTAATGAAAACCCATTAGGCTTGCAAAACTCACAGCCCATGCTCGCCGAATCCATTTGGCTCAAACTGATTAATCCAAGTTCAGCGCAAATCAGCCAAATCGCCCAGCAGTACGACATTTCTCCCGATTTAATCGCAGCAGGATTGGATCAATATGCGGTGCCACGCATTCAACGCAAGCACAACAGCACCCTGATCATCACGCATTTACCGTTTGAAAACACAGATGATTCTAATCTTTCATTCTGCACCAAACCCTTTGCCCTGATCGCACAGCACAACCTGGTCTTGATGATCAGCCAATATGATCACCCGATTTTTGATCGTATGATTCAGCACCATGTCACGGCGCAAAGCCTGCATGTGCACAGTTATTTTATTTATCGTTTGTTGGAACTCGGTGCAGATCAGTTTATTTATGCGATCAAGATGGTCAATCAACGCATCGATGATGTTGAACAAGAACTCAAACAATCCATCAAAAACAATCAAATTTTCAAACTCTTAGATCACAATAAAAGTTTAAATCAATGTGCGACCTCCCTCAAAGGCAACGCCAAAGTCTTGACGCAACTGCGTGCCGAGCCACTGTTTCACCGCCATCCGGAATCGGACAATTTGCTCTTGGATGTGATGGTTGAAACCCAGCAAGCACAAGCCATGGCCGAGACCCACAACCTCAATCTATGTAACTTAATGGATTCTTATTCGGCGGCGATCGAAAATAACCTCAGCCTATTGGTGCAGTACTTGTCGATTTACGTGATTGTGGGTGCGATTCCTTTGGGCATTGCCAGTATTTACGGCATGAATATTCCGCTTCCCCTGCAAGATGAACCCTATGCCTTGGTGTTATTGGCCTTGGTTGCGGTGATCTCGACCACGGCGATGATCGTCATCTTCAAAAAACGTCAAATCATTTAAATCTTGTAGGAGCCTCTCATGTTAAAAATTTATCAAAGCAATGCCCAAGGTAGCCTGCTAGAAACCCAAGACATCGCGCACAACAGCTTGGTGTATTTGGTTGATCCGAGTAAAGAAGAAATTATTAAAGTGGCAACTGAACTTAATCTGCCGCAGGATTTTCTCACCGACTCCTTGGATCGAAATGAACGCCCACGAATTGAAAAAGATAAAAACTCATTATTAATGGTATTGAATACGCCGATTAAAATCGATCAAGATACTCGTCCTAATCAAGCGCCTTATCAAACTTGTCCGTTTGGGATTATTCATACTGAAAATAATTTATTAATTGTGTCGCGCTATGAATTACCAATACTGACCCGCGTGATTGCAGGAGAATATGGTGAGTTTCAAAGCTATATGAAAACTCGGATTAGTTTATTGATCTTTAAAGCTGTTGCAGAATCTTATAATTATAATCTGACGCAAATTAATAAAAATATCAGCGAGCTGCAACAGAAACTTAAAAAGTCTTATCGCAACAATGAGTTGTTTGGTTTGATCAGTTTGAATAAAAGCTTGGTTTATTTTTCGACCTCACTCAGCGCCATGAATATTCTCTATCACCGCATCATGGATGGTGAGGATATTAAGATCCATGAACAAGAACAAAAACGCTTGGATGATATTTTAATTGATATCCGTCAGGCTGCGGAAATCACAGAAATGCGTCGTGAAAGTCTCAGTAACTTGATGGATGCCTATGCTGCGATTATTCACAATAACTTAAACTCAGTCTTAAAAATGCTGACCACGTTGGCGATCGTGATGATTATTCCCACCATGATCGGCAGTATCTTCTCGATGAACGTCGATTTACCGCATGAACATGAGTGGATGACCACGGTGGTAGTGGGCAGTGGCATGCTCATTATCGCAGCGATGCTGGTGATGTTTTTCTATAAGAAGAAATATCTGCGCGTTTAAAACCGCATCTGCCATCAGCGCCCATCGGCTATTCCCGCATTTTAAAGTATTAGAGATTGCAGCATGATTCATATTTATCAAACCATCGACAGCCTTAAAACAAGCCTTCAACCAAGCACCGCAGCAGAACAACCACACCGCAACACCCCCTCAAAACGCCTTGATTGGGTCGAAAGTCTGGCGCCAAACGCGCTTAATGTGCAGCAACTGGTGAATAAATTTAATCTCCCAACTGACTTTGTCATGGATGCACTCGATCTCGATGAGCGTCCACGGATCGAGCAGCATGGGGAAAACACCTTGGTCATCATTCATCTGCCTTTTGATGACAGTAAGGTGATCAATCTATATGACCACGTGAAATATCGCACGATTCCTTTTGCCATGATCGTGACGCCGGATCATTTCATTACGGTATGCAAAGAAAATCATATGTTTCAACCAGAATGGTTTGAGCAGCATCCGTTATTACAGCACCAAGTCTATGCCAACAGCAGCATGCCAGTTCAAGCGGCACAGTTAATCTTGCAGCATGCAGCACAGGCTTATGTCAAATTCGTGCAAGGCATCGAAAGTTCGATCACGCAGGCTGAAGATGAGTTATCGCGTTCATACCGTAACCAAGAGCTGTATACCTTGCTGTATTTAAATGAGAGTTTGCTGTATGTGACCACCTCTTTAAAGCAGTTAATTCAAGTGATTCGCAGCACTGACTTTAAAAACTATAGCCCGCTTGAAGCACACGAACTGGACATGTATGCGCAAAGCTTGATTGAGCTGGAGCAGGTCTATGCCGTGGCAGAAATCAACCAACTCAACCTCAACAACGTC
>JASLJB010000319.1 GCA_030152605.1 Acinetobacter sp.
TGCTTTGACCGGTGTATTGGTCATCTGCTTTAGTTCCTTCACCGAGGATCTGGACTTTTTCACCGAGGTCACGATGGAATCCACCCGTATTACCTGCAAAGTCTAGACCTTTCTTGGTCAAGTCACCGCCAGCTTTGGTCAACTGATCAAGGTTAACTGCGTCTTTACCATCGACACCATCCGCAACATTACTGATGACTTTTTTACCCGCATCAATACCATTGACGGTAATGCTTGGACCATCTTTGATCGTCAAACCTGCATTGTTGATAACAGTGTCACCAACAGTCACAGACGTGAGATCAGTTAAATCTTTCGCCATTACAAGGTTTAACTTACCGTCTTTACTATCAACACGCAGGTTAGCACCTGTTGCAATAGCAGCATTGTCCAATTGACCTTCAATGTTTAAGGTCTCATTGAATTTTTTGGCAATGACCTCACCAGTATTACCAGCAAATTTAAGTGGGTTCTTTGCAACCTCATCAATCTTACCATCGACATAGGTTTTATTAGTGATGTGATTACCATCCGTGATCGAGCCCTTATAAGACACATCTCCTGCATCCGTCACACTGAAGTGATCACCTAACCTGATTTCACCCGTTGCTGTTAAGTTATTGGTATTTACATTTGTGAAGCTCACGTCTGCTGCAGTACCGATTTTGATACTACCATCTCCTGTTGCAGTCAACTCAACATTATCTCCCTTCACAAAGTTAACATTATTGTTGTTTTTATTAACAGTTTTAACTGTTGTGCCATTAATTTGCGTTACTATATCTTGTAATGCACTTTCAGCTTTCACTAAGCTACTTTTTGATTGACTGCTTAGATCTACAGCATAGTCACTAACATTGCCTGCTTTTTGCGATGCTGTAACAGTCACTGAATTCGAACCAGCAGTTACAGATGCACCTTTTGCATCAACTGTATAAATGGCTTGTCCATTAGATGTATTAGTTGTTTTTTTTACACTTGCAATATTAGTGCCTGCCACAACTTGTGTTTTAGATGCTAAAATTGCATCATGAATATTATTTTTACCAGTATTGCCTATATTAGACATTGTAATAGTGCCGGTAGCACCCAATGATGCATTTCCTCCCAATTTATTTTTTACACTATTACCTAAATTCCCTACTACCACATTTGTTGCATATAATTGACTACCATTTACGGCATCAGTACTGTTAGATGCTATCGCGCCTGCTGCTACATGCTTAATTTGACGTTCTTTATTAACTGAACCTACGGAGACCTGCATCCCTGCATCTGCTGCTTGTCCTTGAAAGTTACTATATGTTAATCCTTTTAGCTTGGAAGAATGCTCAGCGGTTGCTGATGTAGACGTTTTTGAATTTGCACCCAAAGCGACCGAATAAGCTTTACTTGCAAGTGCATTATCGCCTAATGCAGTTGAGGAAGTTGCTGAAGCATTAGCTTCCCGACCCAAAGATACAGCATATGATCCAGAAGCCTTGGTATCACTCCCTACTGCAATAGAAGCCCTACCACTAGCTATCGAATCAACACCTAATGTTGCAGAACCAATACCTGTTGCTTTACTATCTGAACCAATTGCTATTGCATTAGCTGCGAGTGCTTGTGTTTTGTGATTTGCAGCCACACCAATTGCAATTGATCTATGACCATCTGCAATCGCGCCAGCGCCAATTGCACTCCCTATCCTTACAGTACCATCTGAATTTTTACCGCCAGATCTTGCACCTTGTCCCAAAGCAAGTCCACCATTAGCAACTGCATTCAACCCAATCGCAACGCCAGCTTGGGTAGATGGAGTGGGTGGGCTTTTCAATTCCACTCTCACCCCTTCACTTCCTCGGCCAATTGCAATCGTGCCATCACCACATGCCTTTGCTTGGGCACCTATACCTATTCTTGAGTTACTAATGCCGTTATTAGCACATTCATCAGCTCCTGCTGCGATATAGGCGTACGAACCGCCTGAAACCAGCATAAGATTACTGACTAATATTGTTTTTACAACACTTCCTGACTTGGATGAACTCTTTCCCTTACCTTTTGCAATTTCAGAAACTGCAATCCACGCCCCCAAAGAAGCATTCCATATCACCCGATAAATTTTATTCATATCCCACCCAATAAATGTGACGTATTTCTCTTTTTTTAAAAAGAGTAAGTGTTAGAACAAATATAGTAACGTATAAAATGTGTAATAAAAACAGAATCCTTTTATTTTTATCCTTAAATGACATTTATTTTTTATTTATTTTGTGGTTTCAACTTATTAATATTACATTATATTTGTTTATTTTCTACACTGAAATTCACCTCTCAAATTTTAAAGACAATCTACTTTCTTGAGTTATTCTTAACAAGCAAAACAAAAAACAGAATGAAGATCTAAACGCCTCTCATCCCCAAAACGCTCTAACACCATCAAACAAATACTTTGTTTATATAAAGTTAAATTAAAATTTGACAACTTAAAAAAACAAACAATAGATCTATTAGTTTTTTTTATAGATGATCAAACTGCAACACTGTGCTCACCGACATAAACAAAGCAATGAAAAACACAACAGAGATGCAACACAAGTAAGGTGTAAAAAAAGAGCATCTAATTTGTAAATTAAATGCTCTTTTTTTGCTTAAAAATAAAGCAACGAAAGGAAATAAATAAAAAGGTAATTATCGACGACGAGCGAAACTTGCCAAAAGTGCTAAAGCTGTCAGCCACAGAATGCTCCCCAAGCCGGTAGCCCCCCCACCACTGTCAGTATTTCCAGCATCCTTGATCTGTGGATTGAAGTCTAAGTCGACGATGACCGGATCATGATCGGAAGAGCGATAAGCGTCTGGACTGTAAAAGGCATCGATTTGCGCTGCGGTTTTATATTCTTGGTTATAGTCCAATACTGTCGGTTCATCAGCATTGATGGCCCATGTAAAACTGCGTTTCACCCATGGATACAAGTGTTGATCGGCGATGGCATGGTCGATATTTCCCGCCCCACCATGACCATCCTTGTTGGAGTTAACGCCAAAGACATAGCTATAGGCGGTTTTGCCTTGGCCAACCTTTTCATCATTGAGCAGGGATCTAAAATTGGCGCGTTCCAGTGCCAAAATTGGATCTTCCTTGGCATAGCTGTTCATATCGCCGACCAAGAGATAATTTGGTGTGTCCACTTGGGTTGGATTGGTCGCCATCCAACTGATCAGCTGTTGCACATGTTTAACCCGCGTGGCGTTCCAACAGGCCTGTCCATCACCTTGATCTTGGTCTAGTCCGGTGGCCTGATTACAGCTGCCTTTGGACTTTAAGTGATTGGGAATCACAGTGAAAATCTTACCGCCCTGAATCGGCTGAAAGCTTTGTGCCAGGGTAACGCGGTTCTTTTGCGATTGATCATCAAAGACTTGAGCCGCATTGACCGGCTTAACGCGCTTGCTGTTATAGATAATCGCCACGGCGATGGCATCGCTACCCAACTGCTTCATATTCGGTGGCGTCACAAACTTCCAATCCGCACCTAGGGCTTGGGTCAAATAAGCAATGGCACTTTTTTCATCATAACCATTGTTGCCGATCTCCATCAGTCCGTAGACATCTGCATCGATCGACTTGAGCGCGCTGACAATCTTGGCATGTTGACGATCAAATTCAGCTTTACTGGATGCACCACGCTCGGTGGGGAAGCCTTTGGCCGTGCCATTGTCATAGTTCAAGACATTAAATGCTGCGACACGAATATGCTTGGGATCTTTGGCTTGTAGGTTGGCACGCGGATTAGTACTCGCGATCACTTCCGGCGGCGTATTGCCGATGATTGGCTGAACGCGCCAAGCATTGAAGCGGTATTCCAAAATACCTTCGACATTTTTCAGTTGATAACCAGAACGTAAAGTATTGGCCGCATTAAAAGTCTGTGGCAACCACGGCGTCATATTTTGCGCGTTGGAAGCATCATCTAAAATGATCTTGGATAAGGTGTTGGCCTTGGCTAGATCTTTGGCCTGCTGAGAATGGGCTGGATATAAGTTGGTCGGAATATAGTGCCGTCCCAAGGTCAATGCCAGTTGACCATAGCGACCATAATCATAATTTTCACTCACCGTTAGGGTTTGCGGCAGTTTAACCCACATGCCCTGGTAGCGTTTTGGCGTGTTGCCACTGTTGGCGCTTAGATTGTCAAAGGGCAAATTGAGTTCTAAAGGTTGAACCAAGTGTGCAGCCTGTGGCTGACAACTCAAGATATCCTGATTGACTTGATCGATCTGTAACTGATTTTCAAACTGAGTCAGACGACCACTGAGTATGACTTCTTCGCCCGTGCGACCGCCCTTCACTGCACTTGAAGGTGGAATATAGACAAAGATCGCATTACTGAGATTCGGCTTGGCTTTACTGTCTTGGGTTTGCACATAGAAACCCGACATGCCATTGGCATAACGATAATCTGCGGTAATGACCCCACGGACAATATAACGCTGATCCAATGCTGCAGTATGCAGATCCGCAATCGGCGTATCGCTACTGCGACAACTGATATTTTCCGTGACCGGTGGCTGAGTCGATCCACCGAGGTATTGATTAAAATTATTGCGATCATCCCAGATCTTCCACTCACTTTCGAGATCAAATGCGGCTTTGGGATCAATCGATGTCACCGGATTGGTATTACGATTACGGCTAAAGCTTTGGTTAAAGCTTTTTGTTTGATTACCCCAGCCTTGATTTTTAGGATACTCGCCGATGCGGCCAAAACGATCCACTGGCGTGCCTTTATACATCAGCACCACAGCGTCATCACCATTAAAACTCAGTCCCGCAACTTGTTTAACTTTGTCCCCGAGTACTTTTTGGAGTTCGCTACGACCGATTAAATATTTTTCTTGGCCGGCCAGCTGACCTTGTAATGCTACTTTTAAGCTTGCGCTGACGGCACCATTATTAAATAACTGAACTTCATAATCGGCCAGATTCACCGGTTCTGGGTCAGGATTCAATATCTCTAGCCCTTTACGATTGGCACTGCCATCAACATATTGGCTAAACATCAGTTGCGCATAACTGGGGAAACTCACGCCGAGTAACATAATACTCAGTGCAAGAGAATGGGGTTTTAAGTTTTTCATATTATTTAACTGCTTGTTAGAATTATTAACTAAAGTAATTGTTTTAAATGACATATTGATGAAGTCATATTAGAATCTCAAGTTAAATTAAATTGACTTGTAAATAAAATAGCAGCGGTTAAAATGTGCGCCAACTTACATATCTAATTGATATTATTTAAACTTATAAATCAAAGTCAGAGAACTTTGTCTATTCTTTTGAGCATAAGAAATGAACTGCTGGACACGACTGGCCATTGAGCCCACCACAGAACAACGTGCGATAAAAAAAGCCTACGCCGCACAACTGAAACTCATCGATCAGGATGCTGATCCGGATGGATTTATACAGTTACGCCAAGCGTATGAGCAAGCACAGCAATCCGCTGAATATCTACAATATCAACAACAATATACGGATGAAGAGGATCAAGGTGAAGATGAGGAACGATATTCAACATCTGAGCATAAATATCCAGATAGTCTGGATAGCGATGATGAACAATATCAAGTCAATGATCGCGGTGATTGTAATCAAGACAACACAGACACAGACAACGATATCTTCCAGATCTCATTAGCACAGCATTTTCAAATTCTTCGCCATAAGATCGAACAGCAGGATATTGACTTTAATTTGAACGATGCACTGCATGCGTTTAAGCATAGCCTTGAGCACTCCCCCTTAGATGAGCAAGCGCAATATCAGCTCAAGATGATGACTCTGTTACAACAGTATGATCTCGAAGACTTTATCGAGATCATCATGATCCCTCCTCAAACCGCAGCAGCTCTGCACCGAGATCCAAGCTTTGATATATCACATGCTGCGCAATCACAGCATGATCAACAATATAGCCAACAACATGATCAAGATGCCGACATCGATGATGCTGAGCTTATAACTCACCGCTCCAGTAGCGAGATAGCGCCACGTGTAGACTTCGCCCAGATGCAGTTTTACCAACAGGTCGATCATGTGGCTGAGGCTTTATGGGCACAACGCATTGATAATGAAGTTTTTAGCCAGTTTAAAAACATACTTGAGCAGCAGCATCAGCTCAACTTAACTGAACAGCTCTATCTTCAAGATGAATGGATTGAACCTTTAGCACAACTTGAACAAGAACTTCGAGATCCGAACTATCAGCGTTTTTTAGCGCTATGGCGGGAGTGTTTTCATGAGGAACAACAGCACTATGATCAAAGTTATTATCACAGTCAGTTGCAATTCAAAGTTGAGGAATATTTAAAGCATCGACATTTATGGGACATGATCCCAACATCCAAACACGCCACATTAGAGCGGCTTTCCGGCGAGAAAAGCTTCCATCCTGTGCAGATTTTTCAACTGCAAGCCGCGCTGGGCAAAGCGCTTCCCGGTCAGGATGTTATGCAACATATCAATCGCTTAGGTTTGACAGAGACGGACTACAATCCCAATTACGCATTATTAAACAGTCTCAACCACTGGAAGTCTGCTATTTGGTCTAATGTGGTGATCACCCTCGCCACTTACCCGATCTTGCAAAGCTTGAAGCTGAATACCTTTGTGCAATTGCTGTTGATCTTGACGTTGTCCATGCTGTACTACTTTGTGCTTCAAGCCCCGCTACAATCGTGGATCGTCAGTTTTAAAAATCGTTATCAGCTGTTGGCTGGCTACTGCCTGCTTTGGCTAATCAGTGCGTTTGCCTTATTAAGTTTGGCACAACACATTCAGTCCGATATACATTTAATATTCACGTACCTCTGGGTCATCGCGACTGTGGTGTTGTTTTGCACACTACAACTGCTCTCCCCAACTGGCAGTAATCAATTTTTTCAAAGCCAACATATCAAATCGGATCAAAGCGTGATGTGCATTGGCTTGATCGCACTGCTGATTGGCTTTGGTTTTGGTTATTATGTGGTGGCAATGCCTGAGCGACCTTGGGTGGTCTTTTATAGCCTCATCCCGATGGGCTTTTTACTGTTGTCAGATTCATTTAAACATTTGGGTCAACAATATCTGCGGGAACTGGCCAGTTCAACATCCGCATTTAAGGATAAAGTGAAGGTCTATATTTGGATCGTGCTGATCCTGCTGATTGTGGCAGCGAATTTTATCTATGTCTTTATGTACAATCCGTTCAATAACTTTAATTATGAGTTGAATGGCTATTTTTATCTGGCTTGTTTGAGCATGGCGGCCATTGTGTTTGTGGGCATCAAGGTCGATCTCTTTTCAACTGTACTCAAATACTCGAGTTATGTATTGCTGATGATTGCCACCTCCTTTAGCTTTTTCCTCCCCTTGCTGTTTATTTACTGGATGTACCTCACTTTCAAAGCACGTCCTCAGTATTAATGAGCGTCATAAGCGTGTCATTGACGGCTCAGGCGGCAAATCCCCCGCAATGGACTTGCCGCAAACTGACATAAAATTTTAGCAGATAACGCAATCTATTTATGAATTGTCAACAGACCCTAAGCAAGATTAGTATTCATCAAAGATGTGTAGATCCTCTATCTCATTCAGAAAGGCATCAAAATACTGGCGTGCTTCGCGAATCTGACGTTCCTGTTGTTGATCTAGGATTTGATGGAAATGCTGAGTACGATCACCAATCTGTGCGCGAATATCTCCAGTATGTTCGCTATATAGGCGCTCGGCTCGCAGCAATAAACTTTTATTGAGTAAGTTATCGCGTGGATGGAGTTTCAATTGTTGTAGCTGTTGGCGTGAGGCCTCAACCTGCGCTGGGGTCATGACATTTTGATGATTAATCAACACCTTTTGTAGATTCTCGCCTGTTGATGGAATATGCACATCGACATCTAAAATACCATTCGGGTTATAGGAAAATCGCACCTCAATATCGAGACACTCATCATTGGGCGGCAAATCCACATCCAGCTCACCGAGATAGACATTTTCCTTACACATGCGATGTTCACCCTGATAAATCTTGACCCCAATCTGACGCTGACCTTTATGCATCGCTGAATAGGTACTGACCCGACTGGCAGGAATCACAATATTACGTTCCAAGATCGGTGAGAACTGCGCGTCATCACCAATTGCGATCCCCAAACTAAAGGGGCATACATCGGTGAGCACCACCTCTTTCAAGGCCTGATCTTTGGTGCTTAAGCCTGCCTGTATACAGGCGCCGCGCACAATCGCCTCATCCGGCTGCACACTGGTCGAAGGAAAACGGCCGAATAACTTGGTTACCATTTTACGTACCAGTGGCATGCGTGTTGCCCCACCCACCATGATGACTTGATCGACTT
This sequence comes from Acinetobacter sp., assembly GCA_030152605.1. Classification (GTDB taxonomy): domain Bacteria; phylum Pseudomonadota; class Gammaproteobacteria; order Pseudomonadales; family Moraxellaceae; genus Acinetobacter. The sequence goes on from JASLJB010000319.1 coordinate 8,386, forward strand.
GTTCAGGTCTGATTCGCGCATCGCGTAAAGCACGCTCCAATGGTCGGCGTAAACGTTGTAACAACGGTTCAGCCCATTGCGCAAAATCCGCTTGACTCAACTCAAAATTGACCTCAACCTCTTGCCACTTAAACTGCAACTGGGTCTGCTGTGCCTGCGTCAGATGATGTAATGCCAGTTGCGCTTTGGCACGCAGTGCTGACTCGACATTTTCAGGGATTACATTTTCCGCATATTCAAAGTCTGCGGCATGCTGCTTCCAAAACTGGCGCATAATCAACTGAATAAAGTCATCCCCTCCGAGGGAGTTATCTCCTGCACTGGCTCGGACTTCGATCACCCCATCAAACAACTCGACGATTGAGACGTCAAAGGTGCCGCCACCTAAGTCGAACACCAAGAAACAACTGTCTTCTGTCTGTCCCAAACCATAGGCCAAGGCCGCGGCGGTCGGCTCATTGATCAAACGACTAACCTTTAAGCCTGCAAGTTCTGCTGCTGAAATCGTGGCTTGACGTTGGATATCATTAAAATAGGCCGGTACGGTAATAATCGCTTGCTCAACCTCCTGTCCCAAAGCCAGTTCAACATCTTGCTTTAAAGACTTGAGGATGAGTGAAGACAGCTCCACCGCACTGAATCTTAAATGACCGAGACGTAGCATCTTGGCCGTGCCCATCAAACGCTTAAAACTGGTCAGTACAGTCTGTCCAGAATGACGTAATTCCAGCGCGGCTTGGCCAATTAACACCTGCTGCTGTTCGTCTAATGCGATAGCAGATGGCGTGAGTAACTTGCCATAAGCATTATAAATTAATCGCGCCTGCCCATTCTCAAAGATTCCCACCAATGAATTACTGGTTCCCAAGTCAATCGCGATGATAGGTTTAGTTTCTGACATTGTTATTCAATCTTTTATCTATTTAAGGAATATAAAAAATTATCTTACTGTATTATTGGATTTTTTAATATCAGCTGCGATTTGTTTGCTTAGATGTGGCGCTGCAGTTTGACATCCCTCCGCAAAGAATTAAAATAGCGCTTTTCAAATTGTAGACTGACCCAGCTTATGTCGAACGATCTTCTTGATCCGCAGCCCGTTGAATTGGAACACTTAGCCGAACAGCGTGAAATCGTGACCTA
>JASLJB010000041.1 GCA_030152605.1 Acinetobacter sp.
GGCTTGGCTTGCGCTGATGCTTTCTTGCATCGCCATATCTTCTGAGCCTTCGACCGGCTCATACACATTCAGCATCGCTTGAATCTGATGTCCGGCATATTCAATCTCACAGCTAAACTGCCCCAAACCTTCGTGCAAATACTGCTGCTGTGCACGAATCCGCACCACGCTCCCGATTTCAAAATGCGACATCGGCAAGGCCAACTTACGTGTCCCCAACAAATAGCCAATCTTGGGCTTACGACCCAATTGATGACTTTTAAAGCCTGCAAAGGTACTCACCGTTTGTGCCATCAACTCGACACTGCTCCACGTCGGAAGACCTTGCGGTTCACAAAACATCAGTTTAGTTGAAATCAACAATTCCGCAACCGCAAAATCTTCTCCAATTTCAACAATATGATCCACAAAAACCATCGGAGCTTGGTGGGGAATAAAGTCTTGAGCTGCTAGTTGCATGCGTGTTGGGTTCCAAAAATCAAACTAATATTACTGCCACCAAAGGCAAATGAATTGCTCATCGCATAGCGAAGCGGCGGCACCACACTGACCGGAGAAACATAGTGCTGATCATCTAAGTCAGTATCGATCGCGCCACTGTGATGCGCAGGCAACCAGTCTTGATCTAACAGCACTTGATGACAAATATAAGCTTCCAAAGCCCCCGCTGCGCCGAGACAGTGGCCGGTTTGGTGTTTGGTGCTGCTGAGCTGTAAGGGGTGATCTTGGAACACCTGTCGAACTGCGGCAATCTCCATCGCATCATTATGCGTGGTGGCGGTGCCATGCAGATTGAGATAGTCGATCTGCTGCGGCTGCAACTGTGCCAGTGCTAAAGCGGCTTGCATGGCTTGTTTGGCGCCACGTCCCTCTGGATGGGGTGCTGAAATATGCCACGCATCCATCGACTCCCCGGCAGCCAGCAACATCACCGGCGCTTGGGACTTGGTCAATAAAAACATGCTGGCCGCTTCACCGATATTGATGCCATCACGTCCGGCACCACAGGGCGCACAGCGACCTGCACTGAGGTTTTCCAAACTATTAAAACCATTCAGGGTCAACTGACTTAAGGTGTCTACTCCCGCCACCAACACCGCATCCGCCAAGTCGGCATTGAGTAAGCGCTGCGCTGAGGCAAAGGCTTTGGCACTGGATGAACATGCGGTTGAAATGGTATAGCTTGGCCCACGCCAACCCAGATAGCATTGTAAGGCTTTGGCCAGACTGCCCATTTCCTGTTTCTGTTGATAGAGATCCAGATCACGCTGACCTTGAAAATAAGCACTTAAAGGGGCTTCGTTGTCTGCGATGCCCGAGGTCGAGGTGCCGACAACGATCGCCAAGCGACTCGGCGCCATGTTGGCGACCACCGCCTGTAGCTGCGCTTCGATCTGTGCCAAAGCGGTCAGTGCAAAACGAAGATTACGCGAGTCGACCGCCCTGAGTGCAGCCGGCACCTGATCAATCAAGGCATGTGTATAGGCACCGACCCAGACTTTTTTCTCTGGGATAAGCTCGCTATTTAAACTCAAGCCATGACCGTCACGACTGAGCTGTTGTTTCAACTGCAAAGCGCTATGCCCCACGGCAGATAAACTCACCGCCGCTTGGATACCCACGGCAGCGATCTGACTGCGTTTGGCAGGCTTGATCTGGTCGGTGCCGTGAGCGCTCGGCGCTGACAGCGTGGCGGTTTGGGCTGGGTCTTGCGTCACTCGAACTGGCGCTGCTGTGGCCTTGGATGGGCGGGTCATGATGATGGACTCTCTTCCGAGCGGATGTCTTCTGGGTCTTCGTCAACGAGCGTATTCGACATTGGACTAAACAACATCCGATAAGGCACTTGTAAATTTTCCAGTTGCAGGCTCTCCGCAGTCTGTTCGATGTTCAGTACGGGCTGCTGCTGTATCCAAATCTCGGTGTGTGAATCCACGTGTTTGCGCTCGACCTGTGCATCCGCCTGCGCGGTGAACTTTGGATAGGTGGCAAATAAAATATCACGCACCACAAAATCAAAGGGCAATAGCTTCATTTGTTCAATACGTTGCTCGACCTTGACCGACTGACCATCGAACTGCAATTTAAACAGTTGTTGACCGGTGAGACTCAGCGCCAACAACTCTAAGTTTTCAGCATGCTGTTGTTGATAGAGTAAAAAACTAAAGCTTTGTTGTTTCCAAAACACCTCAACCAAGTCTTGGCGTTGATAACTTTGTGCCGTCCACGTACTGCTGCTCAAGCCTTTGGCCTTGGGGATCAGACTCTGACAGCCACTCATGCCCAGTAGCAGTACACTACTCAGCGCAAGGACTTTAAAGCCTGCTGCGCTGCGTCTAGCAGCCTTGCGTAGGATGGGTGTGTACAGGCGAGCATTGCGTCGCGGCACATTCAAAGCGGTTGTTTTAAACTTTAACTGCATGGTTGGGTCTCATCAGCCAGCACTGCGCTGGTTTCGGATTTATCTCGACAGTATTCTGCAAGTGTGGCCAAGCGCTGTCTGGCATTTTTATAAATTGGATTGCTTTCATCCCAAGCATAACCGGCCAGCAATGACGCGATGGTGCGGCGGATTTTATCATTTTGCTGAGTCGAAAAGACCACATCTTGAAAGTCACCCTGATACCACGCTTCGACATAGGCACGAAACACGCTGATGCCTTTACGCAGCGGTATTTCATATTCCTGCATCCAATCCACCGCCTCACCTTGTAATACGCGATCCACTAAAGGTATCGCCAAGCTGGATGACTTCAGTGCAATGGTGACCCCTGAGGAAAATACCGGATCTAAAAACTCACCCGCATTGCCCAACAGTGCAAAGTTACGCTGTGCCAACAGTTTCACGTCAGCGGAATAGCCCACCAAGCTACGATGTGGCGTATCAAATTTGATATTGCGCATTAAGTGCGACAGGCTTGGGTCATCGGCCAAGATGCGTTTAAACAAAGCGGTTAATGCCGCAGGATCATGCGCTGCACTGGCATCAAACTGATAATGGTCAAAGAAGGACTGCTCTGCCACCACGCCAAAGGAACTGCGTCCATCGGCGAAAGGAATCAACCAATACCATGCACGATGGTCTTTCTCATGCACCGTGATCAGGATCTTGTTGCGGTCAAAGCTCGGATCATCACCGATTCCATCCTCAACATGGCTAAACAGCGCACGACGTACCGGAAAGTCAGAAGGACTTTCAAGGTCTAAAAACTTCGGCAAGATTCGGCCAAAGCCACTGGCATCGAGCAGGAATTTGGCTTGGATTTGGTAGCACTCACCTTGCGGATCTTTCACGGTCAGGATCGGATGTTCAGTCTCAACATCGACGGCAACCACTTCATGCTCAAAGCGAATCTCCGCACCATAGGCTGCCGCTTGCTTGGCCAAGAGATCATCGAAATGGGCACGGCGAATCTGCCAGGTGGTGCCCGGACCGTCGCTCCATTTCTGGGTGAAGTCATAGTGACTGCGCTGTTCCCCACATAAGAACGCAGCACCATTTTTAAATTGAAAGGCATACTGTTCAGCATGCTGATTGACCGTTTCGAGCAGCCCGGCTTCTTCGAGGAACACCATGCACTGTGGCAGCAAGGACTCACCGATGGAAAAACGTGGAAATAACTGTTTTTCAATCACCGTCACGGCATAGCCCTTTTGTCGGAGCAATGCTGCTGCTGAACTGCCTGATGGACCCGCCCCAATGATAATGACATCCGTGTGTTGGATATCCTGCTGTACTGTATTATTCATTACTTTCCCCGTCATGTTCTTGTTGCGAAGCTTCAGTTCTTTGACTGATTGCTAAATAGCGGTTGATCTCGTGGATCAACCGTTGTCAATAATGTGGCGTAGATAAACGAAAAGATGACGCCAAACAACACCGTTAAGCCAAAACTAAAAATGGCATAGGTCTGACTCAACGCCAGCAGACCAAAGCCCAACAAGGTCGACATCATGCATAAAAACAATGCCATACCAACCACTTGCGGATGATCATGTCCATGCCGATAGAAGATGGCATAATCTACCCCGATCCCCATCACCAAAAATACCGCCATCAGACTAAAGAGATTGATTTCCACGCCCAACCACGCCTGAATCGCAAAGGTCGAGAGCAAGGCCAAACTCACAGGCAAGACCAAGGGCAAGATCGAACTCAGGCCATAAACCAAGCCGATCCCCACGATCAGACTGACCCACGCATAGAACAACAAATACTGCGCCTGTACCCGATGATCTTGAAACAGATCAGAGAGGTCTTGCACGGGTCGCACCAAATGCAGCGTGTCATTTTGCAAGGCCTGTAGCGCCGCAATATTGCTCACCCCTTGCAGCAACACCAAACGTTGCGTTGGGCTGACCTGTAAAAAAGCCAAGGGATGCTGGGCAAAGTCTTGCAAGCGCAATGGCGTCTGCTGTGCCAACTTGGCCTGCCATGCCAATACATCGGCACGATCAAGCTGTAAGGCATCGGCATAGTGATGGAGTGCTTCGGCCGGGATCGTTTGTAATAATTGGATATTTTGAGCTTGCTGTTGCAGTGATGGAATGCTCAGCCCGAGCGCCTGAAAGTTTTGCAGCGCGCCTTGGTCCTGTAAGCCAGTTAGTTTTTCAATGAGTTGCTGTTCGGCTTGTGCCATCTGATCCGGCGTTGTGCCCTGCACCACAAAATAGTCGCTGCTTTGCTGCTGACTAAAGCGCGTGCGCACATACTCATCTTGCTGCTTCAGCGTCTGATCCATACTTTGTAGATTACGCACATCATCATTGGCTTTGAGGAAAAATACACTCACGCCGCCGATCAATACGATCCCCAACACCAGCGCATGGCGTATGCGTGGCTGCGACTGTACCCGATCGCGTAAATTGCCGACAAAGCTGAGACGACGAATCGCAGGTTCGGCATTGAGCGGCGCCAAACGCGGCAACAACAAGATGCTGGTGATCCATGCCGAGGTCAAACCAACCATCGAGAACACGGCGATTTGTTTAAAGCCCGGAAACGGTGTAAAGCTTAAAAATAAATACGCCAGCAAGGTGGTGATCAGTCCCATCAACAGACTTGGCAACACTGGCTTGAGTACCACAAAACCATTGATCTGACGATGCTGTGACTGCAAGGCCATAAAGTAAAATGAAAAATCGACACAGACCCCGATCAAACTGGCACCGAAGACCAAGGTCATCAAGTGGATTTCACCAAACATCCAATGCGTCACCGCAAAGGCCAGCATCGAACCGCTACTGACCGCAATAAACTCGGTCAACATCGGTCGAAAAGAGCGAAAACCAAACCACACCAACAGCAGCACGCCCAAGCCTGAACCGACACCAATGGTGGAAATCTCGTTTTTAGCGGACTGAGTACCATCACTGGCAAAGATCAAAGTGCCGGTCCAATGCACTTGCACGCCCAATGCTTCTAAGCTGTGTTGGGTCTGCTGCAACCATGCCTGAGTCTGTTCCTGATAGTCAATCTGATACGGACTTTGCGATAACGCCAGTACAAACAGACGTGACAGCCCTTGCTCATCCTGCAGCGTGGCAAAACCATGTTGCATCTCGACATTGGACTGACTGTTCTGCGTGGCCAGACGCATGGCAAAGCGCGGGAACAACATCAACGGATCACGTTGTAGCTGCTCCGCCGTGACCGGCATACCCGGCGTCATCATCTGCATCAAACTTTGCTCGCTCAAGGCGGCATAGTCCTGCTGTTCTAGATAAGCCTTGTCTTGTGGCGCCAATAACCCAGCCTGATGCTGATACAGGGTCTTGCCAAATTGCTCAGGGTCCAACTGCGGCTTTAAGGGCTGCCACAGTCCACTGTGCTGCACCTGCTCCGCCAAACGTTCACTGGCCTGTTCTAGTTGTGCCTGATCTTTGGCATCGACCACGACAAAGACTTGGTTATTCAGCTGCTGGCTGACATGTTCTTGGGTCTGCGCCAAGGCTTGGTCTTGCTTGATCTCGGGCAATAACGCAAAGATATTGGTTTGAATATGTATCTCTTGCTTAACCCACGCCGTCAGCAACGCACCGCCGACCAGTAGTAACAGCAGCAGCCACACGGCGCTCAGTTTATTTTGCCAATTGGAAAAGTGCATGTTCAGCTGCTGTTAAAGTGGTTGGTTGCGCATTGTGTTGGCTAAATTTAATCGTGGTGCTGTTATTGTCTTTTTCTGTGATCACTAAGCGATCGACATAGCGCTGGCCTTGGGCATCGATGCGCAGGAACAGCTTTTTAAATAAAGCACTTTTCGGCACAAAAGATACCTTCCACTGCGCCGGGGTATATTGCACCGAGACCACATCAAAGTTTTTCGCCAAGGCGCTTTGATCACCAGCCATCAACTGTAAAAACATGCTGGCCACGCCACCATAAGGTGAGTTCTGCACTTGGATTTGACTCATGGTGCGCTGGGTTTTCTGCACCACCTTGTTCGAGGTCACCACCAAATCCGCTTGTACCGGTTGTTTGATCTGCCACACCACGCCTTGGCTTTTTGAAAACAAGATTTGGCCATTGGAGACAAAGGTTTTGTTGACTGAGGCCAGTTTCTTGTGTTGCACAAACTGCGCACGCACGATCGGCGTGGCGGAGAGTTGCTGGAAAATCTGGGTAATTTGAGGATTATTCGCTGTGACCGCACTCTGTGCCAGACTCGGCATCAGCGTCATCAGCATCACCAAAAATATCGTTATCAACGTATTCATGCTTGACCTCTTTGCGCTGTTGACCGCTGCGGCTGAAACTCAGCCCATGCGGCCAAGCGTTCGAGCAGTACCGATGGGGATTGAAAACACATCTCACGGGTTTCGATATGCACCGCGACTTGGCTGCTAAAGCCTTTGGTGAGACGTTTGCCAGAGTGCGCATCAAAGATCTGATATTCGATCTTGAGGCGGTTTTCCCACTCTTTGAGAATGGCACGGACTCGGATCGACTGTTGAAATTCAATGCCTTGCACATAGCGCACATAGCTTTCAATCACCGGCCACGCATAGCCGGAGTCTTTCATATCGTTATAGTTGTAATGAAATTGGTCCAGTAACTTACAGCGCGCAATTTCAAAGTATTTTAAATAATGCCCGTGCCACACCACATTCATGGTGTCCACGTCATGAAACGGAATTTCAATGATCACATCAGCATACATGGCTATGCTCCTCATGCTCAGATGACGCTTGAGTCACAGATGCACTATCGATCAGCGCCAATTGCTCTAAACGATCGACTAGGGCTTGTAACTCACCTTGTAGCGGACGATCTTCTTCAACATAGTCAAAGCTGACACGCACCCAGTCTTTAAAGGCCTGCAATGCTGGGCTTAAACTTTGGCTTAAACCCTTGAGCTGAATGGCCTGTACCGAAGCACAGCACAGGGCTGCAATCACCTGCTCGGTCAACAGGATCACCCGCGATGCATCACGTGCCGCAATCGTGCCCATGCTGACTTTGTCTTGGTTATGACATTCGGTAGAACGTGAAAAAATCGAGGCCGCAAGGGTCTGTTTTAAGGCTTCTGCCGTCCACGCCGACACGCCGATTTGTACCGCTTTAAACCCGTGATTGAGTGGCAGACGTTCATCTTTGGCACCGGTGAGATTGCGCGGCAGACCATGATTCATTTTATGATCGACCAACTGTGCCAACTGACGGTCCATCAGATCAGCGATATTGGCAATCATGATCTTGAGACTGTCCATGGCTTGGGCGATATGCCCGCCATAGAAATGTCCACCATGCAGTACCCGCAGATTGATCGGATCGATCAGTGGATTGTCATTGCTGGAATTGAGTTCATTTTCAATAAACTGACGCAACCAGCCTTCAGAGTCAGCAAACACCCCGATGATATGCGGTGCGCAGCGCAGTGAATATCGATCTTGCAGGCGCGGTCCTTGATGCTCGGTTTGCACTGCACTGTTCAACCACGTACGCAGTTGTGCCGCCACCTGTTGTTGACCAAGATGCGGTTTTTGTGCAAATAACACTTCATCAAAATGGCTCGGATTGCCTTCTAGCGCCAGCACGTTCATTGCCGTGATCAGGTTACTGGCCAGTGCAATTTGTTGTGCTTTTTTAAAGTTGAGACAGGCCAGCGCGGTCATCACCGCAGTCCCATTCATCAGCGCCAGACCTTCTTTGGGTCTGAGTGCCAAGGGCTGAATCTGTTTGTCGGCATAGACCTGCGCCATCGGCACGATCTGTCCCTGATAATAGACATCCCGTTCACCGACCAAAGCCCCTGCGATATAGGACAATGGCGTCAAGTCACCACTGGCGCCCACCGAGCCTTCGGAAGGGATCACCGGAATCACATTTTCATTCAGCATCCAGACCAAACGTTCCAACAAGGCCAAGGACACACCCGAGTAACCACGTGCCAAGGAACACAGACGCGTCACCACCACGGCACGTGCGCTGATCAAATCCAAGTTCTGCCCCATGCCGCAACCATGAAAGCGCGACAATTGTAGCGGTAGTTCATGCACCTGATGCATCGGAATATCCACCAAACACGAATCACCATAGCCAGTGGTCACGCCATAAATCACGCCCTCTTGTTCTAGCAACTGATCCAGAAAGTCAGCACCGCGTTGAATCAAGGCACGCCAAGCCGCTGTACTCGGTAAAGCCACCTTGCGCTGCTGTGTCGCGACCGCGATCACATCTTCAATCGTTAATGCCGTTTCCCCAACAATGAGACAGTGCATGATTATTTATTCCAAAAATTATAAAAGTTAAACCATTGATAGGGCGCACGTAGACAATAGTGCTGCATCAAATCGATATATTCTCGCATCACGTCACGCATGGCCTGATCACGCCCGCGCCGCGGAAAGTTCAACGCGGTGGAGAGCAGATGGATATGCACATGATATTGTTGCTGGGCCTGATAACAAAACACCGCCAAGACCGGGACTTTGAGCAAGTGCGCCAACATCCATGCGCCTTGTGGCCAGTCCGCTTCTTCACCTAAAAATTCAAGCCGATGCATGCGTTGTGACTGGACCGGGATACGATCGGCAGCCACCACGATCCACTCACCTTGATCGAGCTTTTCTTGCAAAATCAGCGCAGTGTCCATGCCCAGCTCATCCACCGAAACCAAGTTGATCCCAGCTTTGTGATTGATCTTTTTCATCAGCTGATTGAACTTGGTGGCGTGTTTTTGATAGACCAAGATATTAATTTTTTGCACATGCGCCGACTTGATCGCGCGGAGTAATTCGATGTTGCCAAAATGTGAGACCACGATGATCGCACCGCGATTGTAGTACTCACGAAAATGTTCATGTCCATGCAACTGCAAGTCGTGTTCAGGCATATGCCCCAACCAACCCGCGATCTTGTCCAAGATGCCTTCGCCAAATTGCATCAGATGTCGATAACTATTGGCCCAGTTGGGCGCGGTTTTAAACGGTGATTGATCCCCGGCAAACTGATGTAGACGGGTTAAATAGCCCAACGAGGCTTGGCGCGCCGCGTTTGAAAACAGCCAATACCACAAAATAATAAAATACAAAATAAAATGACACAGCCAGCGCCCACCAAAGCGGTAGATGCCCAGCATCAAACTCAGGGTAAAGGCATCGCCACGCTCTTTGAGCTGACTCCATTGTTGCGACTTGTCTTTATTCATTGCGGCGTCCCTGAGCACGATCTTGAGCAGGGTTCTGAACACGATTCTGAGCACAGTCCTGAGGCTGACGCAGGGCTTTGGATTTTTGCAGCAGTAACTTGGGCAGACGCCGCAACATGCCGGCAAATAAGCGCGCATGGGTTTGGCTCATGCCAATATTGTCACGCCATAAATTAAAGTGCGAAATCCCGTCTTCTGGATAGATGACGCGGGTCGGGACATTGATAAACGGCACATTGTCCCACTTCAAGCGCACCAAGATTTCACTGTCAAAGCCCATACGGGTTTGCAACTTGGCGCCACTCAACACCCGATGCGTCGCAGCCAAAGGATAGATGCGAAAACCACACATGCTGTCTTTGATCTCTAGCGAGAGACTGTTGATCCACACCCAAACATGCGTGACATAGCGACCGTATAAGCGTTTTTTAGGTACGCTCACGTCATACTGCGGCTCACCGATCACCATTGCCTCAGGATGTTGCTGCGAGATCTCGATAAAGCGCGCTATATCTTGCCAGTCGTGTTGAGCATCGGCATCGATCTGCAATGCATGGCTCATCTGCATGGCATAGGCATGTTCTAGCCCAGTCATCACCGCCTGCCCTTTGCCCATATTCTGCGTATGTTCGAGCAGGATGATCGGCGCGTGAGGCTGTTCAAGCTGTTGTGCCAACTGCCGCAGTAACTGAGTACAGGCAACATCGCTGCCATCATTGACCACGATGATCGGATAGGAATACTGCTGCAAACACGCCAATAACGCCGCAATATGCTGCGGATGGTTGTAGACAGGAACGATAAAACAATATGGCATGCGTGGTCTCCTAAGCCTGCACCGAGTCGCCATGCGCGAGCGCACTGCCTCGATTCACAAAACATAGCCGTCCCGAAGCCACGGTATGCGCGGCATGCACCACGGGATCAGCCGGCTGAAGCGGGGTATGTTTGGCCGCACTCATACTCAAGATTTGAAAACTGACTTTGTCTGCACGGCGACTGAGTTTGAGCTCAAGTACGCTATAGGGTTGGATCAGTTCTTGAAATTTGATCTGCTCCAATCCATTGCACCAGTCCAGATCTGGCCAAATCCGCTTGGCAAAATGCTGAATAAAACCAATCTGCCCCACCCCCGGATAAATCGGAAAGTCAGGAAAATGCCCCTTAAAGGCCGCCAACTCGGGTGGAAATTCCAACTTAAACTGCGCGCTGTCTGCCTGCTGATGCTGGCTGAGGATCACCGGCAGATGCATGGCTTGAAACAGCGCTTGCATGGCGTGATGATTGAGTTTGGATTGGCTATTGCGTGGCAGCTCAGTTAAAAAACGCCATGTGCGTGGAATGGCGATCTGTTCCAGCTTGGCGTTTAGTTGGCTTTTCAGTTGACGTACAAAGCCAGCTTTATGCTGCTGTTGCAACTGCGCTTGGGCCTGAGGATGCAGCACGACCACACAGGCCAAGATTTGACGATGACCATTTTCCGTCAGCAGCACCCGACATTGTTCGATCTCGGCCAGACTCAAGATCTGTTGTTCAATCGCATCCAAACTCAAACGTTTTTCTTCCAGTTTCACGATGCGATCCATGCGGCCTTTGAGCTTAAACGGGCTTTTCAGATCCTGCGCATCCACCAACTCAGCGCAGTCTCCGGTATAGATCCAGTCGGGATCACAGGCATGGTTGCTGCGCACGGCCAACTGTTGTTCATGCACCTGTACCTCAACATTGGCAAAAGGTGTCCAGCAGGCCTCATCCTGTTGTCGATGGGCAATGCCCCCGGTTTCCGAACTGCCCAAGATTTCCATGATCGGCGCATTTAACTGTGGACGAATCCCAGACTCCAAACGCCCACCCGAGGAAAACACCGCATGACAGTGTTGCAAGGCCACATCCGCACCCCAACGTTTCAGCAAGGCCGGACTTGAGATCACGGCATTGGCATAGCCCTGTGCGGCGAGTAACTTTTGGCTCGCCACCACGTCTTCGGGAAAGGCCAACTGCGGGATATAAAAAGCATGCCCGCGTGCCAATGGCCACAGCAACTTAAACAACAGCCCATAAATATGCTGATGACTGACCGTCGCCAAGACCACATCCGTTTGCGACAGATCAAAACTTTGATCCAAGCCCTGAACTTCATTCAGTAATTGCTTTAAACTGCGTGGGATCTGTTTGGCGGTTCCGGTCGAACCCGAGGTATAAAAAAATAGCTGTGCGCTATTTAAGAAATCATCCTCTAGATCCGCAGCATGTAGTGCCAAAGCACTCGCTGCTAAATGACCTGAACTTGCAGTGACTGGCTGGTATTCAAGGAAAAAAATCTGCTCTGCGGCCAAGCTGTGTTCTAGGTCGCGTACACGATGTGGCGGCAGGATGATGCTTTTGTTCGCCAATAGCCCGGCAAACAACAACACCAAAAACTGATAACTGTCGTGTTCCCAAAGTGCCCACTGCGGCTGTGCAAGTGCTTGGATCGCTTGCCGTTGCAGCGCCACATCCTGCCAGAACTGTTGAAAACGAATCGGCTGAAGCGCTGCATCTAGACAAAGGATACGATCAGACTGCAGATGGTTTTGGAAATGACACAACATAAATTTATTGATTACTCACAGGATGTTTGCGTTGCTGACGCCGACGTAATAAAAACTCAGCGCCCAATAGCGCGCCCATCAGTAGATATGAAATAAAACCGTTATACAGCATCCACAACTTGAGGTTGTCGAGCAAGACTGTGCCCAAGGCGATCAAGGCATTCAGGGCAAAAAAACCACACCAGACCATCGTCACCTTGCGGGTCCAGATCACACCCGATGCGGGTAAGTCCGGCTGGTGAATCCGCGCAAAGCGTTCGATCATGGAGGGTGGACGCAACAAAGTACTGGCAAAAATGATCAAAGCCCCGACACTCATCAGTACCGGATAAAGCTTTAACCAGGCCTGATCTCGAAGCAGCAGACTCAGCCCACCGCAGAGAATCGAAAAAGTCGCCAAAGGCCACAACAAATTATTATTCGGGGCAAGTAAACGACACAGCCCCAAAACCAGCAATAGGCCACTGACCCACATCAGTTGCCCATTTAAGATGCTATAGCCGACCAAAAAGGGATAGAGCAAAAAACCAATTGCAATCGCCCCTTTTAGCAGCCTTTTCATTCTTGGGTCATGGCCTGAATCACCGTGACCACATCTTGGACGGTGCGCACATTTTTAAAATCTTCAGGTTGAACCTGTTTCCCCGTTAAGGCCTTAATCTTGACCACTAAATCGATGGCATCAATGCTATCGACATCTAAATCAGACTGAAGATTGGCATCGAGCTGAACCGATTCAGGCTCGATTTCAAATAATTCTTCCATCCAATCGCGTAATTCCGCGAGTACTTGTTGTTCTGTTAACATAAAACCCCTTATGCAGATTGCTGCGCTTCAACCAAAGCCACTAGGCTTTGAACTGATTTAAAATGTTGTTTGGTATCGTCAGATTCTGAATTTAAATGAATGCTATAACGTTTCTTCAATGCCAAGCCCAGTTCGAGGGCATCGATCGAATCCAAACCTAAACCGTCCCCAAACAAGGGGGCATCTGTGTCTATATCTTCAATGCTGATGTCTTCTAAGACCAGCACATCAATAATCATTTGCTTTAATTCGTCAGCAAGATTGCTCATTTTTTTGATAACTCTTGGTTAAAAAATGCGTGTAATTTTTGATTCAACTGGCGGACTTGTTTGGGGCTGATCTGGTCTGCTTGGTAAGCATCCAATAGATCCGCGATCTGCATCGCCTCCAATACCGTAATTTGAATATGAAAGGGTCGAACTGGCACGTGATACCATTTTTCATTTTTGGTTAACGTGGACGGCGTGCATCGTATCAAAATAGGTCGGATGGGTGCATTGGCACGAAGTGCTATATTGGCCGCGCCGCGCTGAAAATCATTCAGCACTTGATCTGGCGCGGTGCGTGTCCCTTCCGGGAAGATCAGCAACGAGGCCGCATCTGCTTGTTGCAGCTTGTCGACACAGTCCTGCACAAACTGCGCTGAACCGGCATTTAGGATATACCCTGCACTCTGCACAGGTCCCCGGGTAAAGGGATTGGACCAGAGACTTTGCTTGACCACACAGTTGGCCTGTTGCATCAAGCCAATCAACACCACCACATCGACCAGGGTCGGATGATTGGCGATCACCAACTCTTGGCGGCTGTGCTGCAGTTTCTCTAAGCCCTCAACCTCAAAGGTCATCAGACCAAGCTTGATCATCATCTGAGTAAAGCCGTTAAAGCCATGATGAATGATCTGTTGCGCGCGTTGTTGTCTTAGCGCTGGATCACGACTACTGAGTTTGACCAAGGGTGCGATCACCGTACCGATGGCAACACCGCCAATCCCAAAACTGGCAAAGCTAAATCCAGTCGCCGCCACGCGCCAAGCATAATTGGCCTTTTGTTTGATCTTTGCTGTGTTTAGCATTTACGCCAGCCCCCCTGCTCAATCAGATTGGGCTGCTGCCAAAAATGATAAAAATCTAAAGCATCTTGATATTTATAAACACCTGAGCCATGCGATAACGCCTGTGGATCAAGCGGATCAAGCGCGCGATCGGCACTGCATGCGCGTTCTGGATCAAAGCAGAGATTGGCCTGCTCCAAGCTCAGGATTGCTGCCAGCGCAAAGCCCTCAAAGGCACGATATTCTTGGTATAAGGCAGGTAAGGCTTCGTCATAATAGACGATCAGCACGCGGGCTGCGGCATGGGTTTTCAGGTAGGCATAGGCCTCGACCACGGCTTCTGACCATGTGGCACACAGACTGGTTGAGGGCGTGGCATCTTGACAGAGGATCGAATACAGCCCGGCAACAGCATTGTGCACGGAGGTGGAAAACAGCGTCGGCGAAGGGGTTTGGCCTTGTAGCACGTCAGCTAAAATTTTAAGTGTTTTGGCTTCATCACCATACTGTGATGCCCAGACGATATAGTCCACTGACGTTGCAGCCAGACTCTCCAGCGCACTATTTAGCGCCAGTTTCGCCACGCCTGACAAACGTCTGCGCTGCATCGCAGGTATATCCGCGAGTGCAGGCTGGGTGTCCCCCATACAGCTATAATAAAGCTGAGATAAATTGATCTGGATCATAACAATCGTGATGGTTTTAATTAGAATATTGGTGGTTTATGGCGCCGAATTATAGCAGCTATGTCACAAAAAAACACACAAAGACACTTTGCTGTTACATTTTTTATTTTAATAAAAACGACGCATTCAGCGTCGTTTTTCATCATTTATGTGCATTGCTGCAAACCAGATCTACAGCAAAGTGCTTGAACTCAACGCCCTTTAAACGCTATTCAGCTCAAGCACTTCGTCTCAATCCATTTTACAGTCTTAGTTTTTATATTTCTTTTCGGCTTTCTTAAACTTCTGCACATAACGGCGGCGACGTGCTGCCACGCGTTCGTTAATCTCTGTCTTACGCCCTTCAAATGGGTTATCCGAGGTTTTAAAGTCAACCCGAACTGGCGTACCTTCAAGTTTATACACTTTACGGAATACGTTTTCCAAGTAACGACGATAGTCCGCAGAGGTTTTGTCGACTTTGTTACCATGCACGATGATGGTCGGTGGATTTTGTCCGCCCATATGCGCATAACGCATTTTAATCCGACGACCACCCACCATTGGCGGTTGATGCGCATCGGTAGCATCTTTGAGGATCTGGGTCAGTTTGGCCGGTGATACTTTGAGGTTTGAAGACTCATAAGCACGATGGATCGATGGATAAAGATCACCCACACCCGTACCATGTAAAGCAGAGATCAAATGCACTTTGGCCCACGGAATAAAGTCAAAACGACGATCCACATCCAACTTACATTGTTTACGATCGTACTCGCTCATGTTGTCCCATTTGTTAATGGCGATCACCATGGCACGACCCGCTTCAAGCGCATAACCGATCAAGTGTAGATCTTGTTCCACCACGCCTTCACGCGCATCCAAGACCACCACCACCACATGCGCATCTTTGATGGCTTGTAGGGTTTTCACGATCGAGAATTTCTCGATCATCTCATCAACCTTACCTTTACGGCGTACACCGGCGGTATCGATCAAGGTATATTTGCGTTCATTACGTTCAAACGGGATATAGACCGAATCACGCGTGGTACCCGGCATATCGAAGACCACCACACGGTCTTCACCGAGTAGACGATTCACCAAAGTCGATTTACCCACGTTTGGACGACCGATCACCGCCAAGCGCAGACCGGTGTTTTTATCATGCTCGTCTGGGCTTTCGTCTTCTGGGATATCTGCCAGCACATCTTCAAGCATCTGTGCCACGCCACGACCATGACTGGCGGCCACATGGATCGGCTCACCAAAGCCAAGTTGGAAAAACTCCACCACAGCAGCTTCGGCATGTACGCCATCCACTTTGTTGGCGACCAAATAGACTTTTTTGCCCATGGTGCGGATTTCACGTGCGATCTGTTCGTCAGAGGCCAGTAAGCCGGCACGCGCATCCACCACAAAGATAATGATGTCGGCTTCATCGATCGCGGTTTTAGACTGCTCAGCCATATAGGCATCGATGCCAGCTTCGCTTTCCCCAATCCCCCCAGTATCGACGACGATAAACGATTTGTTTTGGAAAACAGCATCGCCGTATTTACGGTCACGTGTTAGACCCGCAAAGTCTGCAACTAAGGCGTCACGACTCTTGGTAATCTGATTAAATAATGTTGATTTGCCAACGTTGGGACGACCAATGAGCGCAATAACGGGTTTCATAAAATAACCTTTTTCAAGATCAGCCATCTTTCATGGCATGAACATCAGAAAATATAGGAAGAGGAGGATCAAAGACCACAATAAAATACGGGGATTTGAATAGATTTTACTCAAATACCCCGACGAATTCTAACAGACAGTTCTGAATGTGTAGAGTGTAGCACAAGCAATGTGGAAAATTAACGGGTCTGCCAGACGCTAAATACACCTTTGCGTGTTCCAACAAAGAGTTGGTTATCGATTACACGCAGCGAACGCACATCACCACTGGTACTTGAACGACCCACGATTTGACCCGAGTTTGGATCAAGCAAATGCAGCAC
>JASLJB010000048.1 GCA_030152605.1 Acinetobacter sp.
TCATGTTGCAAATAGCTCCTTTCATCATCTGCACTTAATTCAGGATGATCAAAGATATAAGTCACATAAATATCGATATGCGGTTGATCAGCCAACTCCATCCATTCGTCATAGATCCGCGTGGGTTGATGAAATTCTAATAATGCTTGCGCCATTTCACGATCAACTACATAGGCATAGGCATAGGCCAGATTTTCATAATATAAAGGATCAACTTTGAACAGCGCCTGATCAAGCAGTTTTTCTGTCAGGTACTCCCCACGTGTTTTACGACATATTTTCATTTGTATGCCGCCCAATGACAGCATAAAGCATGGTTTTAAATTTAAGGCCGCAATCTCTTGCTCAAGCTGATTCAAATCTACTTCAAAACGCTCAATCACATCATCTTCAAAGATGACTGCGTAAGGTTGATCAGATGCCAAGAAATCTTTTAAAGCTGCAATATGAGAAAGACTACAGCCTAACTCACCCGGCGTCATGGCTTTAGATTTACCGACCACAGCTTGGTTAAAATATTCTTTTACGGTGAGTGTTTTGCCTACAATGCCAAAGGTTTTAAATTCATCTTTATATTTTTTAAACGTATTTTGCGCAAAAAGCGCTTTAATTCGAGTACTCTCAGCAGGCTCTATACTGATTAAATATTTCTTCATTGATGTACACATGACTAATTCTTAATTGAGTAAGCGCTATTTTAACTGATTTTTCACACTGAATTGGCAGCAAAGCTCATTTAATCAGTAATCAATATTTTCATCCTCACACGCCTTATTATTTCAATCCTGCAACTGTGCAACATGCTTACAATACAGTTTTCAAAATTATCCTTAAAATCAGTTTACGAAAAACTTAACCTTACTTATGATACTTGCTACGCTCACTGCTTCACTTACCCCATGTCTATTTCAAGAAATTTTCAAAAAAAATTTTATAAGCTTAAACAAAAATTTAAGTCGAAGAAGTTTGATTCACACTGGTATATTCGCTTTGCTTGGTTAGACCAACCTTTTCAAAGTTTAGATCAACTCAATGATCTCTATGAAATCCATTCACCACGCAAGTTTACCTTCGCAGATAGCTTTTATGCCGAGCATCAAGGGCGACACTATATCTTTTTTGAAGAAGTCGATGATCAACATCCGGTGGGATTCTTGTCGGTACTCGAAGTGTTTAAAGATGGGCGTTATGCTGAGCCGAAAACCATCCTGAAACTAGACTATCACCTGTCCTATCCTTGTGTTTTCCAAGTTGAACAGGACTGGTATATGATCCCTGAAACCCAAGCCAATCAAAGTATTGAGCTCTGGAAAGCCACTGATTTCCCATTGACTTGGGAGAAGCACAGTACCTTAATCGACAATATCTCTGCCGTGGATAGCACCCCATTTTTACATGAAGGCTTGTGGTATTTATTTACCTCTACACGGCGTGACTGCAAAAAATTTGGTGATCGTTTAGATCTATTTTATACCGAAGATATTCTAAATCCGGATTGGAAAGAGCATCCACAAAATCCAGTCTGTCGTGGCTCGATTCAATATCGTATGGCCGGCAAACTATTTTATTATCAGAACAAATTGATTCGGCCCAGCCAAGATTCTTTGCAACGCTATGGTGGGCATATTGAGTTTAAAGAGATCACGAAACTCTCAAAAACTGAATATGCAGAACAATGCATTGAGATCATGACGCCAACGTGGAATCCTGAGGATGATGGCTGCCACACCATTGATGTGCATGAAAACTTTGTCGTGGTTGATGCGATCCGACTCAGTCCGAAGCGCCATTAAGCCTGAGCTGTTGATAGACCGCGATGGTCTTTTGACACATCGCCGTCAAGGTCAAACTCGCTGCTGCTTTTTGGTAGGCCGGTTCAAAATCATGCGCGAGCTGTGAACGCTGTGCAAGCGTGGTGTGGATCAATTGCTGCAAGCTTTGGACTTCAGCATCGGCTGCAATATAGGCGGCAGGTATAAACTCTTTGGCCATTCCGACATCCGTGGCAACCACGGGGGTGTGTAATAGCAATGCTTCAGCGACCACGATCGGCCCACCCTCTTTCAGCGAAGATACGATCACAAAACCACAGTTGCGGATTTCATCAGCGATTGCCGACTGAAAGCCCAGCAACCTGACCCGATCTTGTAAGCCGAATTGCACGATCAACTGTTCAAGTTTTTCACGCTCGGACCCTTCACCGATAATATCCAAACGATAGTCCACACCCTGCCATGCTTGAATCAGGCGATCGAACCCTTTTACTGCATCCAAACGACCAATCGCAATGGCACGCTCTGATGTAATAGTTTGATCTGTAGATGTTTGTTGGGGTAGCAAATCAACCCCATTATGAATCACGCTGACACCGCTTCGGTAATTGAATTTGTCAGCCACATGTTGACTGACACAGATCAGGCGATCAAAACGCTGATAGTCTCGCACATGATTTTTCATACCATGCACGGTCGCGACAGTCGGAACTTTTAACCAAGGCTGTAAAAAGGAGATGATTTTTGAAGCCTTCCCCCCTTGGGCATGTACCAGCTCAGGTTGGATCTGCTGGATGAGTTTAAATATCTTAAAAATTAAAACCGGATTCCAGCGACTTTGGGCAAAATCCACACGATGTAAATGCACACCCTTAAGCTGAGCATCTAATGCCTCATAGCGCTGATCAATCAGTAAATGCACTTCATGCCCAGCTTGATTTAAGCCACGGCTCAAGTTAAAACTATGGGCTTCTAATCCCCCCACACCGCCACTGGTCGCCATGACCTGTAATATTTTCATGCCGCGCTCATTCTTCGCTGAATTTATTTTTTAGGTTGCTTTAAATGCTGTTCAAACAGTTTGGCTTCTTTTAAGAATGCATAAAAGGCATTAATCATACTATTCACGAAGCCACGCCAGCCATTGAGAAAACTACGACGAAGAATATAAGACTTAAAAAAGATTAAAGGCATCACCAAGATCAGTTTTAATACACTCGGTTGTTTGCCCTTTTCAAACTTTTCCAGCGCTTTTAATTCTGAGTATTGATTATTTTTTTCAACTTTGACCAAGATACTCGACTCACCATAATGATAAATATCGGCACTGGCTTTGATCAGTTCACCATCAACAATGACATTTTCATGCACCTTGTTGGCCAAATCATAATGCCCTTTGGCTTTGCGAAAAAAACGTGTCTTGGCGTGTTTTTTAATATGCTTACTATTCGGCACACCCAAAAATACATCATTGATCGGGGTAATCATGCCATCAATTTGATCGGCCGTGATCACGTCAATGATCTGCTGTTTTAACTCGCTAGACAAAACCTCATCGCCATCCAGGTTTAAGACCCAGTCTTGTTGGCATTTGGCCAAGGCCAAACTTTTCTGTCCTGCATAACCCTGCCAATCTTGATGTGAAATTCGGACATTGGGATAACGCTGAGCGATTGCATAGGTTTGATCAGTACTGCCCGAATCTAAAATCACCACTTCCGCAAAGTCTTGAACACTGTTTAAGGTATTTTCAAGCCAAGCGGCACAATTTAAAGTCACGATATAAACACTGCATGGAATACTACTCATAATTTATAACGTCCTTTTGCCAAGGCAATGCGCATCTGCAATGCATCCATCGCCCCGTGGGTACTCACGCGCGGTAAGTTAAATTGATTCGATTCAGTATAGGCTTCGACTTTCTTTCGGGTCGAGACGGCATTCACAAAACCAATCTCTTTGGCCATCTGTTGATGCTTGGCATTAAAGCGCCCGAAAGGATAGGCAAAACTTGGACAATGCCCGACGATCGCTTCGACATCCTGTTTCGATGCCTGCATCTCTGCATAGGCCTCTTCATCACTGAGTTTTAGTAAATTGACATGGTGTTGGGTATGCGCGCCAAACTCGACCAATCCCGAAGCGACCATTTCCTGAATCTGAGCCACATTGAGTTTTTCAATCCCTTCGATCTGGGTTGCTAAATAAATCGTGGCTTTGACCTGATATTTTTGCAGTAAAGGATAGGCATATTGGTAGTTATCTAAAAAGCCATCATCGAAACTCAGTGCCACCACATTCTTTTGACCTTGGTAACGCTCAAGCTCAGACACAAAACAGAATATGCTGTTTTTGTTGACCAGATATTGCAGCAGTTGTTCAAACTTCTGCGGCGGCATATTCATACCCGAAGCTTCAGCATGCGGTGTCACTTGGTGCAGCATCACCACGCGCGGTAAGGTCGCTGCACGATAGGGAAGCCAAAAGGTATAACGCCCCATGAGCAAAAGCACCACGGCGAAGACCACAAAACCAAGTATGCTATAAAGCAACCACATCATTAATAAACCTCATGTGACCATTCATAATCTTCCGACAAGGGCTGATTAAAAGTCACTTGCAACATAAACTGAGTAATACGCTGTGCATTAAAACTGGCGCGTGTTTTGTTCCAACCGGCTTGGGCAATCGCTTTGGCCTGCTCAGGATGTTCGGCATAATATTTGATCTTGGCGGCGAGATCATGTTGATCATCAAAATAAACCACCTCTTGACTGCTATACAGTCGATCAAAGCCAGGAATCCGTGGACTAAAGGTCAGTAAGCCATTTCCAGTCAACTGGACAATACGATCAGAACTGTATAATTGTACGTCATTTTTACGTGAATAGTTCAGTCCCATACGTGCTTGTGACAGCGCTTGATAATAGGCTTTACCATACACACCGGCTTGTTCAAAGCAGCCATAGAATTGATGTTTAATCTGATTGGCATCCAAGGTTTGGCTTAAATCTTTTAAAAACTTTTCTCGCTCAGGTTCTTTATACACCACACCACAGAAAATAAACTCATTCTCGGTCTGCTCAACATTAAACTGTTGTAAACGTTCTACATTGGCATGGCCAACATTGGGCATATAGGCGACAGAGAGGTGCGGTTGTTTGAGTTTTTCTAAATATGCCCCGCCAGTGGTACAAAAAATGGCATCCAAGTAAGGTGCAAATGCATGTACAAAACCGAGCTTATGTTCCAAGTAAAGTGGATCAACATACCAAAATGCGATTTTCGTTTGCGGATAACGCTGCTTGATTTGTTTAAGCACATCCGGACTCATTAAATCACTATGACCAATCAAGACCAGTTCGGGCTCTAAATTCTCAACAATTTTTAGGATTTCTTTATTGGCCCAACTCGCACCTAACTTCTTGGTTTTAAATATAGTCCCCATTCTCGCCATGTCGCGAAAACTAAAGTCATAGACAAAATGCCCATTTTCAATCAATCCAGCAGACAACTTTCGATCAGTACAATAGAAATGAGCGCCTTGTTTATTAAAACCAAAATTTGCAATATGTAGTATTTTCATACAGTTAAGTTATTGTGTTTGATTTCGGCATTATCTCATACCTTTACATACAACGTATGTAACAATTCACCCTGCGCAAACCCTGAAAGCCAAAGCATTTGTGATTTTTTGCTAGATATAAATCACATTTCATGCAAATATTGCACGCTTCACCCTCTTACATTTTGATACATTTATAGATGCGTGCTTCAAATTTACTTTCCTTTATTAAGCCTGAATTGTGGTTTTTGATTTATGCGTTAATGCTCTTGATTCCCTCTCTGATTATTTCTGGAGATGGATTTGCAAAGGCCTTATATCCACTTTTATTCTTTATTGCAGTCATTTGCCATTATCGTTATTTCTTCTGGCTTAGCCTGCCATTTTATATACTCAGTCCGCTGGTGATTTATTATGAAATCATTTATGACACGCCTACAGATATCACACTCTGGTTTACCCTATTGGGAAGTTCACAATCTGAAGCACAAGCGTATTTAAGCAGCGTTAATCTTGTTTTGGCCATCGGCTTAATTGCAGTATATAGCCTGCTGTTGCTGCTATTTATACGCAAGATCCCCAAGGCTAAAATCCCGATGCCATTCTGGCTCAGAGTCCTCCTCTTATGTTTGATCTTTGTGCCGATGATGCGTTACTTCAAAACAGAGGGCGATCATCTACAACGCTATCTAAATGTCTACCGGCATTATAAGCAGTCCTACCCGCTGAATTTAATGATGGGTTACCCGGCGGCAAACATGGAAGTGCAACGGGTCAAGCAGTTTGTAGCCAGCCAAGATCAAATCCAATGTCATCGCACAGCACAAAGCCCCAAAACACCACAAACCATCGTGATGGTGATTGGGGAAAGTGCACGCCGCGACCGATTGGGCTTATATGGTTATAAAACCAATCCAACCACGCCATTTTTAGCGCAAAAGCGCGATGAACTCTGGGTCTTCGATAATATGATTTCTGGGTCATTTATTACCAGTCGTTCTGTGCCGGCCCTACTGACCGGTCGAGTTGAAGATACCGATCAATTATTCCCGTCTTTTTTAAATGCCTTTAACTCTGCTGGATTTCAAACCTATTGGCTGAGTGCACAAGCCAAATTTGGTGAGTATGATTCCTTGGTTTCAGCCTATGCGCATGCTGCAAAAACACGTAAGTTTTTAAACCAACATTCTTATTCTGCTTCCTTGCATGACTTTTATGATGGTGAGTTAATGCCTGACTTTAAAGCGGCATTAGCACAAGATCCCGAGCAGGATAAACTCATCGTATTGCATTTTTATGGTTCTCATGCCGACTTTAAAAAACGCTATCCGGCTGAGTTTGGCGTGTTTAGTGATCCTTACGATAACTCGATTCGCTATACCGATTATTTACTGGATCAAGTGATTGAAACACTGAAACAGCACGGCGGGCTAAGTAGCATGCTGTATGTTTCAGATCACGGTCTCAATCTCGGTCAGTGTCTAGACAATGACAGCACGCATATGGACATGAAAAGCAACTATGAAGTGCCCTTTGTGATGTGGGCATCTGCGGATTGGAAGAAACAATATCCTGAGCAGTCTCAACGCTTAAGCCAAGCACAACAGCAACCGCTATCTGCGCAAAATATCATGCCCAGCATACTTGATTTAGGTCATATTCGTTGTCCGACGATTCAGTCCTCATCACAACGTTCTATTTTTGAAGGTCATCTTATTCAGCCACCGCGAAAAGTACTCACGCTCGTCTCCAGCGTCGACTATGATCAGAGTCAAGATGATGATCAATGCCACTTGATACAACAAGCGGCAAGCAATTAAAGTATCAGGGCTGCGATCCGATCAGCTTCTTGTAGCTTGATCGGCGCAGCCAATCCATTGATCTCCAGTGCAGCACTGATCATCTGCTGCTGCAACAATTGATCCACAGATGCCGTAATCCGATCTTGGCGATTACGCTGCATCTCGATCACCCCGACACGGCAACCTGCGGTTAATGCTTCATAAATCATCGAGACACTATCTTCTGTCACCCATACCGCTTCCGCCAATTGCATTTGCTCAAAGATCCAGCCCTGAGGCGTCTGTTCTACAGGGAAAATCTCAAGCTTTGATGCAAAGGCTTGCTGCTGCAATAGATTTAAAAATTCCTGCGGTGTGCGGCGCGAGGTGGTCAGCACGATCTGTGCATCAGGATTTTGTACCACGATATGTTGAATGGCATGCTGGGCTTTGCTGCTATCCCAAGTATGACGTTTTGAGGAACCACCAAGCGCAATCAAGATTCGATTGGATTGATGACGATGCTGATTGACGATGGGATTCAAAGCGCCTTGGCTAATCAAAGTCCGCTCACTCGCTTCAACCCCATCATGTGCCGGAATCACTGCATAATCAAAGCAAGTACGTGGGTAGTTGGGCTTCATTAATACGATGCTTTTGGCTTTTGGATAGCCGCGCGCCAAGAGTAATGCACGCAGTTGAGTATGACTGCCGACACTCATGATCAGATCAGGGGCTTGGCTGAGATGAGGGTTTTTTCGAACCAAGATCGCGGCCACTAAGCTCAATATTGGAAGGCTTGCAATCGAAAGTTCTTCAAAACTCACAGGCTGCGTACTTTGCCGTTCGATCGCCTGATACAAGCCCAGTGCCTGCGAACGATGCCCGGCCTTGCCATCACTGACATAGATGATGTGCATCCAACTCCCCTCATGATTGATCTTTATTTCAGCCCACAAAAAAGGCGAAACATTAGTTTCGCCTTGAATCTTAACGGATCTACTTATTTTACGTAAGTCAACCAGTGTGCATATTTCGGGTCTTTGCCCTGAACAGCATCAAAGAAGGTTTTCTGGATTTTTTCAGTGATCGGACCACGCGTACCGGTACCGATTTCACGATCATCGTATTCACGAATCGGCGTAACTTCCGCAGCAGTACCGGTAAAGAAAGCCTCATCCGCAATATAAAACTCATCACGGGTGATACGACGTTCAACCACATCGTAGCCCAAGTCTTTGGCAATGGTGATCACGGTTTGACGGGTCAAACCATCCAATGCACCACCGGCAAGATCAGGGGTGTGCAGGACGCCATCTTTGATCAGGAATACGTTTTCGCCTGAACCTTGACACACAAAGCCTTGTGGGTCCATCAACATGGCTTCGTCATAACCTGAGTGTGCGACTTCTTGGTGTGCCAAAATCGACACCGTATAGTTGCCGGATGCTTTGGCTTTACACATGGTGACGTTTGGATGATGGTGAGTAAAGGATGAGGTTTTCACGCGAATCCCTTTGGTCATCGCTTCATCGCCCAAGTAAGCGCCCCAGCTCCACGCAGCCACGACCGCATGAATGGTATTGTCTGTTGCCGCGATGCCCAATTTTTCAGAACCGATGAAAATAATTGGACGCAAATAGCATGATGCGAGTTTATTTTCACGGACCACGTCAATTTGCGCTTGTTCAAGTTCAGCTTGATCAAATGGTACTTTCATCTGATAGATTTTTGCTGAATTGAGCAAACGTTTAGTGTGGTCTTGCAAACGAAAAATGGCAGGTCCATTTGGCGTTTCATAGGCGCGGACACCCTCAAACACACCCATACTGTAATGTAATGTATGCGTTAAAACGTGAATTTTTGCTTCACGCCAATCAACCATTTTTCCATCTTGCCAAATAAAACCATCACGATCAGCCAAATTCATGGCGCATTCTCCAAATTCCACATCATTATTCACAACCCACAGCAACATTCGCTGTAGGGTCAATTAATCTTTGCCATAACGTGCAAACGATCACGCGGGTATCGTGCCAGTCCGCAGCATTCACTTGCATGGATTTATTCGCAAGCGCTAAACGGTGGCTCTCGGCTCGTTCACTGAGATAAGCTTGAGTTAAAGCTGATGCATCGTCACTGGATAAGTGACCGGCCTTTGCAGCATCTTCAAGTATTCGTACATTGTCGGAATAATGGGCGAGATCTTTATTCGTCCCACTCCACGCTAACACCATATACTGTGCCATAAATTCTATGTCAACGATACCACCCGCATCCTGTTTTAAATGAAAAATCCCATGTTTTTTTTGCTCTTGTGATGAACCCAAGTGATCTTTCATTTTATTACGCATCTTTAAAACTTCGTCACGCACATTTTTTTCATCACGTGGTTTGACCAAAATATTAACCCGTAATTGCTCAAATTTCTCTCTTAAATCAAAATCCCCAGCGATCGTCCGCGCACGCACCAAGGCCTGATGTTCCCACACCCAGGCACTTTTCAATTGATACTGCTCAAAGGCTTTGAGGCTAGTAACCAACAGTCCTGCCTCACCTGAAGGACGTAGTCGGGTATCCACCTCATAGACACGACCATCGAGCGTCTGGGTGGTCATAAAGGAGACAAACTTCTGTGCCACACGCATGGCAAATTCAAAACCACTGATCGGCCTCAGCCCATCTGTATCCGACTGCTCATCCATATAATGGATAAACACCAAATCCAAATCTGAGCCATAACCCAGCTCAATCCCGCCCACTTTACCGTAACCAATCACAGAAAATGCCATACGTTGCAGTGAGCAGCGCTGACCATCTGCATCGAGCGGATAACCATGGCGTTTCGCCACAGTTTGATAGGCCAAACTTAAGGTTGCGATCACAGACACTTCAGCGATATCGGTCAAGGCATCCGAAACTTTCATCAACGGACTTTCGGCCAACACATCACTCGCAGCCACAGTCAACACATTGGATTTTTTAAACAAACGTAGCACACGCATCAGGTCTTCGACTTGATCGATCTCAATGCGCAGCAACTGTTGACGCAGTGAGTCTTCAAGGTCTTGACGTTTGGGCAGCTCAAAGTCCATCGACAAGAACTCGTCCAATAACACGGGGTAATGCGTTAACTCCTCACAGATCCACGGACTGACTGTGGCCATTTTCACCAAGCGCTGCAACGCGCCCTTGCTCTCAATCAACATCACCAAATACACGGTACGTCGCATCACCGATTCGATCAGTGGCATTAAGCGCATCAATGCCGTTTGTGGTTTTTTCGACTCTAAGATCGCTTCAATCAAATGCGGCCAAAACAGTTTTAAACGTTGCACCGCCTTGGAGGGAAGCTTTTTAATCGCACTGCCATACCAAAACTCATGCACGAGATTTTTAGCACCATCATCAAGAATTTGATCGAGTTGTTTCTCCAATTGGCTAAAGCTTTCGGTCGGAGAATCATGGGCTTTTTCTTTAATCAAATGTTCAAACTGATAATTCACCTTGGCGCGTTTTTGATTCAGCACCTCGATAAAACTCTCCCAATCTGGAAAACCCAAAGTCGCGACGATACGTTCACGTAAATCAGCTTCGGTCGGAAGGGACTGAGTTTGCTGATCATTTAAGGCTTGAATCGCATGCTCGACCCGTCTTAAAAATAGATAGGCATCCTCTAGATCCAGCACCGCCTGCTGATCAAGCAATTCAAACTCACCCAAATGCTGCAAGCTGACCAGACACTGACGATCCTGTAGCTCTAACTTGGCACCGCCATAAATCAGTTGAAAAACTTGAACGATAAATTCGACCTCACGAATGCCGCCTGCGCCAAGCTTGATATCATCGGTAATATTACGCCGCGCCACTTCACGTTCGATCATGGCTTTCATTTCACGCATCGCTTCAAATGCGGTGTAATCCACGTATTTCCGGAATACAAATGGACGCGTCATATTCAGCAGATCTTGGCCTGCTTGCCCACCAGAGATAATCCGCGCTTTAATCCAAGCATAGCGCTCCCATTCACGCCCATGCTGACTGAGGTATTTTTCTAATGCGATATGACTGGTTGCCAGCGCGGAGCCATCCCCCCAAGGTCGCAAACGCATATCCACTCGAAATACAAAGCCATCCGCAGTAATGTGGTCGAGTAGATAAATCAGCTTCTGTCCCCAAAGCACGCAGAACTGTTGCACATCGATCGACTTAGGACCATTGGTCTCACCCTGCTCATCAAAGGCAAAGATCAGGTCAATATCACTCGATAAGTTCAGCTCTTGCGCCCCAAGCTTGCCCATACCGATCACGATTAAATCTTGCACCGCACCGGTATAACTGATCGGCTCACCATATTTGAGCAGCAGCGGCGCACGCGCAAAATCTTTGGCTGCACAAATACAAGCATCAGCAAAATCCGAAAGTTCGTGGGTCAAGCTCACCACATCGGTCAACTGATTGGCATCCTGCCAAATCCAACGAAACATCAAACGCGCTCTTAAGCCACGAATCGCCTGCATCCACTGGGTTTCATCTTCGATCCCGGACAATGTTTGCTGTAAAAATGCATAGATCTGCGCGGTCGTGAGTGGCTGTGCAAATTGGTCTTGTTGATAGTCCAGAAGTAACGCTTTTTGATGTAATCCCAACACCAGTTCTGCATATTGACTCGCAGTTAAGGTTTTTTTCAATTGTTCAGCATTCATCAAAAAATTCTTCAAGTTTCCGCAGTTATTCATAGTTATAACAGGAGCAATGCTATTTTTGGAGATACTGCGGTAGATTTATTCAAATTACGCATTCGGGTCTGTTGATATTTCATCTACGCTTGCGGCCGTTGCTGTTTTTTAGACAGATGATATGCGTCGTTAATGCTTGACCTGCTCAGGCTGGATCGAATAAGCCTTAGGGAACGTCACTTTCACCGTAGTGCCCTGCCCTTGTTTGGAAGAAACTTTCATCTCACCATGATTGAGGTCGACAAAGCGTTTACACAACACCAAGCCCAAGCCAGTGCCCTTTTCTCCAGACGTGCCTTGTAAACTCACTTTGAGATTGGGCTGAAATACATCTTTGATTTGCGCTTTGGACATGCCCAACCCGGTATCGCGCACGCAGATTTCAACGTGTTGCGCAAGCTGCCGTGCTTCAATATAGACCATACCGGTTCCATCCACCGGACTAAACTTAAGTGCATTGGAAACCAGATTTTGTATCACCGACGTGACCATATTAATATCGGCATAGACTTTTAAATCATCCGGCACAGTTTCGATCAGTTGAATATTTTTTTGAATGGCTAAGGTATTTAATACCCCAAATACGATTTGACTGGCTTGCTTGACCGGGAAATTAATCGGATGGTAAACAAAATGCCCACCTTCGGCCATGGCCCAATTGAGTAGATTCTCTAGCAATCGATAGGTCGACTGCGCGGTATCATGTAGATAATCCGCAATATTCTGTGCCGCCGAGCTATCTAAGCTGTCGCGTTCTTTTGCCAATATTTCCGAAAAACCCAATAGACCATGAAATGGCGCTCTTAAATCATGGGCAATAATCTGCAAAAACTTGGTTTTACTAAAACTCAATGCACTTTGCTGCTCATAACGTTCTTTTAAGTCAGCATAATCTTCTCGAAGATTTATATTTTGCATCAACCCCTGAATCGACTGATAAATAAGTTGAATATTTTCAGACGACTTTAACTGAGATGCTTGAGTATCAATAACAATGAGTTGACCAATTGATTTTGACGCATCGCGTTTAAGTTCAAAAGCCATACAGTGCTGATGTTCAAAACCGAGCTCAGTTAAATGATCAGATAATTTTTTATAATTTGGATGATCGTCCTTTAAAATATCTTCAGCGCCCAAGCCATTATATATCGCTTGGCTGGCATTGATTTCACACGCTTGAAATCCTTCAATACTGTCATGCCATATATAGGGCTCAGTATGGATTTTTAAAATAGCACATGGACTATATAAAATACCGCGCACAAGGCTTAAAAAATCATGAATTAAGTTTTCAGGTGTCGCCACCCCCAACAAGATTGAAATCTTACATGTATTCAGTTGATTAGCTCGATCAACTTGAATAAGTTTCAACTTCATGGCATTCACCTATGCAAATTCAGCTATATTTTGATGCATCACAGCAGCAACTCATTTAATATCCATTCATAAAAAGAAATTCCAAAAATGATTATTTTTATGAAATATGCTTTTATATTTAGAATTTAGATTATTACATTTCTAAACAGAATTGAAGCCTTTTCGTGATTTAAAAATTAACTCACAATTTCTTGCAATTTATTTTCCAACGACTTGCAATGCAAAGCTTTATTTTAAATCTTAGATTTAGTATTTAGATTAATTTAAACCGGATGATTCAACAAAGTGATGCACCACTCAGATTTTAATGATGATGAGATTAAAGATTAGCTCTTATCAAGTTTTAGTATAAAAAATATTCAAATTATATTATTGATCGGCTTAAGCTCTTTGATCTAAGTGGGTTAATCCAGTCCTGACTTTATTTTCAGATCGGCTTAAACTCCTGAATTTAAATCAACAGTTTTATTTGCTCAATCCTTCTCCCCTGCGACTCGCAGTTTAGAGGTCGACCTCAATCACAGGCAACAAAAAACCCCAAGCTTGTTATCAGCTTGGGGTTCTTCGAGAATCTTTCGATTCTGAATTTGGTCCCGAGGGTCGGACTCGAACCGACACGTCATCTCTGACAGCGGATTTTGAGTCCGCCGCGTCTACCAATTTCACCACCTCGGGAGAGGAGTGTTTCGTTGTTGAAACGTATAATAG
>JASLJB010000073.1 GCA_030152605.1 Acinetobacter sp.
GTACCCACCAAGACCTGCGCGGCCTGCACCTCAACCGCCAAGATATGATTTTTGAGTGCAAACTCTTGCGACATCACTTCGGTCAATGCCGCAACATCAGCCGTCAAGGGATCGATCTTGTACAGCTCAAGTGCTGTTCGATCCGCCAACCACTGACATAAGTCTTGCAGCAGCAAGGCTGAGTGCTGCTGCTGATGCCGCAGTTTGAACTGTGCAATCCACTGCAAAGGATGCCATGTCAGTTGCTGACGCTGGCGTTGCGTGGTCTGCACCAAGTGTTGATCGCGCTCGCTAATCAGTCCGTCTTGGGCTAAATGCTGCAAACACCAACGGGTATCGATCTCAAAATTCAGCTGCATGTTTAAATTCCATTTAAAACCCTCAGCAGCAGTGCTCCGCATGCGCATAGCGCCACGCAGCTTAGAACAATACGCAGCGCGCATACAGCTCAACTTAGACTAGCGTATGTCGTTTTGCTGCGGATCAAGCGCCTCGAATAAGCTCAATTGTTCAACCTGAATATGCTGCTCAAAAATATAGAACTTGACGTTCAGATCTGCAAAGCGCAAACCATAGCAACGTTGCTGATCTTGTTGATAGGCCGGGCGTGGATCAAGTGCCAAAACCTGTTGTAACTCTTCGAGCAGTTGTGCATTGATATGCTTGCTGCTGAGTAGATCCTGTTGTTGCTCAAGCGCAGTCGCCGACCACTGCACCAGTTTACGCGGCGGCGCATGCTGTGCATAGCCACTTTGCGCCGACGGCACAGCATCCGAATACTGAATATACGGCTTGATATCCACGATCGGCGTGCCATGCAGCAAATCACTGCCCGTCACATAGACGCGCACCGACTTGCCCTGCTTCACCACCTGTTTGAGCTGCACCACCGATAAGCCGATTGGCGCGGGGCGATACATGCTTCGCGTGGCAAATACGCCTATTTTCTGGTTACCGCCCAAACGTGGCGGACGTACTTGAGCACGAAATGCAGTGCTTGGCTTGGAATTGGACTTATTTTCATGGAACTGCCAAATCAACCACAAATGACTAAAGGCTTCAATGCCCTCAAAAGCCAGCAGATCATTATAGGGCGCTTGCATTTCAATATAGGATTCAACCTGAACCAGATTCGGTTGTCGCGGAATACCGAACTTCTCGCGGTAAGGCGAATGCATATATCCGATGATTGGCAGACAAAGATTGCTCATAATCACTTTTTCTAATAAGGTCAATTGATTATATTCAGTTTATCGAGAATGGTTTTAGTTTAGAATAGCAAGCTGTTTTATTTTGATAATTTGTTGAGACTTTTAATGGCTGCTTTTAACGTCGAAAAGATTACTCACGTCCACCACTGGAATGACACTTTATTCAGCTTTAAAACCACACGCGACACTGCGTTACGTTTTAAAAATGGTCAGTTTGTGATGATTGGACTTGAGGTCAATGGTAAGCCTTTAATGCGCGCATACTCTATTGCCAGCGCCAACTATGAAGAAGAGCTCGAGTTTTTCTCGATCAAAGTTCAAGATGGCCCACTCACCTCAATCTTGCAAAAGGTTGCAGTTGGCGATGAGTTACTGATTTCAAAA
Source organism: Acinetobacter sp. (assembly GCA_030152605.1). Classification (GTDB taxonomy): domain Bacteria; phylum Pseudomonadota; class Gammaproteobacteria; order Pseudomonadales; family Moraxellaceae; genus Acinetobacter. Next base: position 1,596 of record JASLJB010000073.1, read on the forward strand.
AAACCGACGGGCACTTTGGTGCTCGATGACCTCAATCCGGGGAAAAACCTTTACTTGCTCTCTTCAGGTACAGGACTGGCGCCATTCTTGGCGGTGATCCGTGATCCTGAAACTTATGAGCGTTTTGAAAAAGTGATCGTGGTACACGGCACACGTTTTGTCTCTGAGTTGGCTTATCAAGATCTGATCTTAGATGAACTCCCAAGCCACGAGTTTTTCCAAGAACTCGGTATTCAAGACAAACTGGTCTATTACCCAACCGTGACCCGTGAAGAATTTAAAAACCGTGGTCGTGTGACGCATGCGATCGAAACTGGCGAATTATTTGAAAAAATTGGTTTGCCTAAATTTGATCCTGCACATGACCGTGCCATGTTATGTGGTAGCCCGAACTTCCTCAAAGATGTGGCGGCGCTACTCGATCAACACGGCCTAACCGAATCGCCACGTATGGGTCAACTCGGTGACTATGTGATTGAACGTGCATTTGTAGATAAATAATTCTGCTGCACTGGGTATAAAACAGCGGATCTACTGTTTTATACCCATTAAAAAAACCGAAGCCTAAGCTTCGGTTTTTTTATATGGATCGGTTTATATGGATCAGATTGATTCCGTCTTTAAACAGTCCAATTATTGACCTGAACGAATAATATAATCAAAAGCAGACAATGAAGCTTTGGCACCTTCGCCAGCTGCGATCACGATTTGCTTATATGGCACTGTCGTACAGTCACCGGCAGCAAACACACCACTGCGGTTGGTTTCGTTACGCGCATTGATCACGATCTCACCACGATTTGAAAGCTCAACCTGATCTTTTAAGAACTCAGTATTTGGCAACAAACCGATTTGGACAAAGATCCCAGCCAATTCAACTGTATGCTCTTGCTCAGTAGCGCGATCTTTATATTTCAATGCAGTCACTTGTTGACCATCACCGATCACTTCAGTCGATAGTGCATTTAAGATCACTTCGGTATTTGGCAGGCTGCGCAATTTGTCTTGTAAGACCTGATCCGCACGTAATTTGGTATCAAACTCAACCAAAGTCACATGCTCAACGATCCCAGCCAAGTCAATCGCCGCTTCTACACCCGAGTTACCACCACCGATGACTGCAACGCGTTTGCCTTTAAACAACGGACCATCACAGTGTGGGCAATAGGCCACGCCACGGGTACGATATTCTTTCTCACCCGGTACGTTCATCTCTCTCCAACGTGCACCTGTAGACAGGATCACTGTTTTAGATTCGAGTTTCGCACCATTTTCCAATTCCACTTCAACCAAACCACTTGCAGTTTGATCCGCGCCAAGCACTTGTTTGACTTTTTGCAAGTTCATGATATCGACATCATAAGCACGGACGTGTTTTTCCATGTCACCGGCAAAAGTTGGGCCTTGGGTTTTAAGCACTGAAATAAAGTTTTCAATGTCCATGGTGTCCATGACCTGACCACCAAAACGCTCTGCCACGATCCCGGTACGGATGCCTTTACGTGATGCATACATCGCCGCGGATGCACCTGCAGGTCCACCGCCGATGACGAGTACATCAAATGCCTCTTTGGCATTCATGCGATCAGCATCTTTGGCTGCTGAACCCGTGTCTAATTTAGCCACGATCTCTTCAAGGGTCATACGACCTTGGCCAATATGCTCGCCATTTTGGAACAACATTGGTACCGCCATGATTTTACGTTGTTCAACTTCTTGTTGGAAAAACGCACCATCGATCATGGTCGCAGTACTGTTCGGGTTGTGGATCGCGATCAAGTTCAACGCCTGTACCACATCTGGACAGTTATGGCAGCTCAGTGATACGAACACATCAAAATGATCGGCAGTGTTTAAGCCTTTAATTTGTTCAAGGACTTCATCCGAAACTTTCGCGGCATAACCAGACACTTGCAACAGTGCCAAGATCAATGAAGTAAATTCATGCCCCATGGGTAGGCCAGCAAAGAATACACGCGGTTGCTCACCGGTTTTGGCCACACCAAAACTTGGACGACGGCTGTTTTCACCATCAAAACGTGCGCTGACCAGTGGAGAGAGTTCAGCAATTTCAGTGACCAATTGTTTAATTTGCTCAGCCTTGTCCGACTGATCAAGTGCGGCCACCAGTTCAATTGGGCTTTCCAAACGTTCTAAATAAGTTTTGAGTTGAGCTTTAATATTTTGGTCTAACATTTGACGATCTCCATCTAGGTTATTGATCTTAACCACTAATTTATCTATTGCAGCCATAATACGGCATTCACATAGATTGGTAAAACAGTTAGTTATCATAAGCATGATCGAAATATCAGATAAACAGCAATTTCTGCCGATTCTGTGATCAATGC
>JASLJB010000095.1 GCA_030152605.1 Acinetobacter sp.
CCACACAATATAAGGATCTTATTGTGAAAACTGTGCATGACTATACTTATGCCTTATTAAGACACAATAAAATAGACATGATTTTTGGCAATCCGGGATCGAACGAATTGCCATTTTTAAAAAACTTTCCACCTGATTTTCGCTATATTTTGGCGCTGCATGAAGGGGCAGCACTGAGCATGGCCGATGGTTATGCGCAGGCATCCGGACGTACCACGTTTGTGAATTTACATTCTGCCGCAGGTACCGGCAACGCAATGGGGGCATTGACCAATAGTTGCAACTCGCGTACCCCTATTGTCATTACATCAGGGCAACAAACACGGCACATGATGGGGGTTGAAGCCTTACTGACCAATGTCAGTGCTACACAACTTCCGATGCCCTTGGTGAAATGGAGTTACGAACCAGCCAGTGCGGCTGAAGTTCCGCATGCCATCAGTCGTGCGATTCACTTTGCCAGTGCCGAACCTGCGGGACCAGTGTATCTCTCCATTCCATACCATGATTGGGATGTGCAGGTGGATGAACAAAACCAACATCTGCTTGATCGCGCTGTGAATACACGAGCTTGTTTAAGTGAGGTCGATCTAGAGTGGGTCTGTACGCAAATTCAGCAAGCCGAACGGATCGCGCTGGTGCTGGGTGCAGATGTGGACCGTCAACAGTCGGTGGCTGAGGCAGTTCGATTTGCTGAGCAACTCAATGTGCCGGTGTGGGGGGCACCATCGCCATCACGCTGTCCATTTCCAAACCGACATGCCTTTTTTCAAGGTTTCTTGACCGCCAGCATTGCGGCGATCAGTAGCACCTTTGCCGCCTATGATTTGGTCTTGGTCTTTGGTGCGCCGGTGTTTCGTTATCATCAATATGATCCAGGTCCATATCTACGAACCGGTACACGGCTGATTTCATTTCATAGTGATGCCTATGAAGCGGCTCGCGCGCCAATGGGACGCAGCTTTGTCACCGACCTCAAAGACTGCCTGCATCGCCTCAGCCAACATGTTGAAGCCAAACTTTATCCGGTCCCCAAAGCCAAGGCGGTGATCGCTGCAGCCGAATCCCGCGATGGCGTGATTCAACCAGAACGCCTATTTGATCTGATCGATCATTTGGCGCCTGCACATGTGGTGTATACCAATGAAGCGACTTCAACCAATTCGATCTTGTGGGAACGGCTGAGTTTAAACGGACAGGGCAGTTATTATTTTGCTGCTGCAGGTGGCTTAGGTTTTGGGCTACCCGCGGCGATTGGGATTCAACTGGCACTGCCGCATAAAAGAGTCGTGGCGATTATTGGAGATGGTTCAGCCAATTATACGATCTCTGCATTATGGACTGCGGCGCAATATCAAATCCCGGTGATCTTTATTATTTTAAAAAATGGCAGTTATGGCGCATTGCAGTGGTTTGCCGGGGTATTACAAGCGGATGATATACCGGGGATCGAGATACCAGATATTGACTTTGTGCAACTCGCGCAAGGTTATGGGGTACACGCCTATCACCCACAGTCCGATGCTGCATTTATCGAGATCTTTAATCATGCCTTGGATTCAAATACCCCAACCTTAATCGAAGTGAATACGCAGCCAGAGACTTAAACTGTACTGGTCTGCGATCTACTTTTTTGGATAAATAAACTCATCGCAATTGCGCCGATCAATCCGGGCAAACCGAACACAATAAAGTTTTGCTCAAAGGGCAGTTGCATCGCCAACAAACTACCGCCAAATAACGGACCGGCGATGGCGCCAAAACGTCCCATCGCCGCCGCAAAACCAACCCCTGTAGAACGGACGTGTGTCGGATAAAAATCGGCTGCCAAAGCATGTGCCACAGATAAACTCCCGAACATTACCCCGCCGGCGATGATTAATAATAGATATAGCAGCAGCGTCGGTGGATGAAAGCCGAGTGAGGAAATCGACAGTGCACAAACCAGAAAACCAAAGATCAGGCTCGGTTTAGCACCCCACTTATCCGCCAATGCACCAAATAACATGGTGCCAAAGATATTGCCGATATTTAGCACCACCAAAAAGGTAATACTCGAACCTAAGCTATATCCGCCGACATTCATCAGTTTGGGCAACCAAGTATTCACGCCATAGACCATGAGCATCAGCATGGCGAAACTCAACCAGATCAGCAGGGTTTTAAAGGCACGTCCTGAACTAAACAAACTGAGTATTGAGGTTTTCTGGCTTTGATTGAGCGCGTCATTGACATAAATCATGTCTGCTTGGTGTTGATGATGAGGATTCAGTTTTTTTAATGCTTCGACCACTTGATGTTGCTGATGGGTCTGAATCAAAAAACTGACCGACTCTGGAAAGGTTTTATGCAGTAGCGGCAGTAAAAATATCGATAGCCCAGCCAAGACAAACACAGACTGCCAGCCAAATGCCGGGATCACAAATAGCCCCGCCAATCCCGATAAAATCGCACCAACCCCATACATGGCCAACATAAAATTAATCAAACGATTTCGATAGGCCGAAGGTGCCATTTCTTTGATAATCGTGACCATAATCGGTACAGCACCGCCCAATCCCATACCGGTAAAAAATCGCAGTACAAAGAAACTGGTGGGTGTGTTGGCGAAGGTATTTAAAATCACAGCAATACTAAATACGCTGGTACAGAGTAATATTATTTTTTTACGGCCCAATTTATCTGCGGCGAGGGTCAAACTAATCGCACCCACCATCATGCCAATCAGGGAAGCAGAGCCTAAAACGCCGGCACGTTCGGGTGAGAGCTGCCAATCATTCATGAGATGTGGCAATAATGAGCCATAAATCACCATATCATAACCGTCGAACAGCATAATTACGGAACACCAAAATACCAAGAGTATGTGGTGTTTATTCATGGGGGCTCGGTCGAGAATCCCGACGACATTTATTGTTTGCATGGTTGAGTTCCTTTCAATCATTTTGCTGATGTGCATCTCGTGCGCTGCAAGGCTCAATGATGTCTGCTGACGCGCTCAGCGCTTGGTCGCTATCCTTAGCATTCGGTTTTTAATCATGAATTTAGATGGTTTTATGAATCTGGTAAATCGAGTGCTACTGGTTTGAATATAGGATGTGAGGCAAGGGCATTCAAATCAGCAAAATATATATTTCAATATAAAGCCGCTCTATAACGAGGCGCGACCTCACTCAACCTGTGATATTTAAAAATCAAAACCAAGATTAAGTGAAATACGCGGATTGCTTAGTCGCTTATATGCTGCAGTTGGAGTTAATTTAAAACTCTGCAGAGCAATACTGGCGGTATTATCAAGAGCAATACAAAAAACAAGCATAAAGTGCCGCATTAAAATTATGATCAATACAACGGCCGAATAATATGGTTTGCCATGGTAGATTTAAACTTGGTTAAGGTGTTTATTACGATCTTTGATACGAAAAGCGTGAGTATGGCCGCAAAAAAATTAAACATTACCCAACCCTCAGTCAGCCATAGTCTGGCAAGGCTACGCTATGTATTTAAGGATCAGTTATTCACGCGCAGTAAAGAGGGAATGTTGCCGACTTTTTATGCGACCAAGTTATATGAAGCACTGAATAAGCCGTTATTGGAAATTGAGAGTGTGATCAGTGAGTCTAAAGCCTTTGATGTCTATAGCAGTGCGCATTGTTTTAAAATCGCGATGAGTAATCTTGGCGCGATTTATTTTGTACCATTGTTAATCAAGAAACTCGAGGCGATTGCACCGCATGTTTCAATTGAAGTCATCAGTCTAGATCAGCATAAAATAGCGGATTGGTTAATCAGTGGGCGGGTTGATGCCGCGATCTATGACCACGAGTTAGAACATAAAGGCTTAAGCCGTTTAAGTTTATTCCATGATCGCTATATCTGTATGCTGGCCAATCATACTCACAACACGGAGCATAATAATAGCGCGCCTGAAACCAAATTAAGCTTGCAGCAATATTTAACTGAACAACACGCCGTGATTTCAAGCATGGCGGGTCAGACTCGGATCGATGCCTATCTACGTGACCATGGCTTAAAGCGTAATATTTCACTCAGGGTGTCGCAGTTGAGTATCGTGATCGAAATGGTTGAACATCATCAGATGATTGCAACGCTGCCAGCAAGGATAGGGGCATTATTTCAAGACGCTCCGCATCTTAGAATATATGAGCTGCCATTTGAATTGGCTGCATTTGAGCTGAGTTTATATTGGCATAAAAAGCACGCCGATATTGTGGCACAGAAATGGTTTATTGAGTTTTTAAAACACAACTTACTGAGTTTGAATCTTGGAGATTCAGCTTAATTTTAGGTGAGCTTCTCGAGTAAATAGATATGTTGAGCGACTTAGTTTTTATGCCTGACCACTAAGGTTAAATTAAAGGCATGAAATAATTTTAATATCGATTGAAGGGTGGGATTGGCATCTGCTTGCTCAAGTTTCTGTAAGGTTTGCGGTGCAATCTTGGTGATTTTCGCCATTTCCTGCAAAGTCAGACGCAGTTCAGTGCGTAGATACTTGGCGACTTGATGGATTTCCCATTCTGGATGTTGCTCGATCATCTCTAACACCTGTTGGCGTTTTTGAATTTGCTCAATTGGGCTGAGGGCTTTAAAACGTTTATCCATAATATTGACCTTATTTTAAAGCGCATCGAGTTGCTGACAGATATTAGCGATACGATTTTGGCTATTTTGAATGATTTCCTCGTCCATATTCAGGCTGTGCATGTGGGCCAGCAATGCTTTATATCGTGGCAACTGCTGTTTAAGCACTTGCCCTAAGCGTTCTTCAGAGACTGAACTAACCTCAGTAATTTGAGTGATCACCGATGCCCATTCAGGTGCACCACCTTGGTCATCACGTTGCCACCGCGTCGTCCGTGCGATCCCATCAGGATGTAACCACATTGGTGCAAAATCAAATAATGGCGTCAATTGAATCCCCCCTTGTGCTGTACGCTGAATCGCAGTATTACGGGTGTGATTATCCTTATTACCCATCGCGACATTGGCCAGATCACGCTTGAGATATTCAATGATTTCAGTTTCTGGATCTGTACAACTGGTTTCAAGTAAATGACAAATCTGGTTGTGGCTAAGTTTAATACCAAAGCCGGCTTGGTTACTGAGCGAGGCAATACTTTCTTGAGAAATTCGATGTACTTGACCGGATTCAACACGTCGATCAAAACGCGGAATAAATAAGGTGCGTTCATGTAATTCAATATCCTGATAAACACGCAAATCTAGATATTTAGCCACTTGCATATATAAGGCTTCTTGAGAAAGAATTTTCTCCAAACGAGGATCGCTGCCGCGACTAAATTTGACCAACCAATGCTTCATGGCTTGCGCATCGGGCAGGGTATGATCGAGATAAAACAATCCATCGTATGCTTGGGTAAGTAATAGTTTTGGCCATTCCCCTTGAATACCTGAAGAACCAGCCACGAACAATCCATATGACGCTAAAGATTCAATGAAGTGTTCTTGACGCTCAACGATCTCTTCAAGATGAAAGCCACGAGCATGGGTCAATGGAAATTTTTGATTTAACCATTCATACGCTTCCTTAATCCGCAAATGTCCAATCGGGTTGCCTGCACCCGCTTTAAGTAAAGCCCAATCAGCATGTTGCTGCGCATTTTCTTTAAAGTCCAATGCCTTCAGTAGCTCTTTACGACCAAAACCTTGTGGCAAAAGATCCATCAGGAATGCTGGCCAAGTTTCGGTTTGAACGGATTGTACATTGACGGGGAGGTTGAATGTTAAAGCGTGTTGATCCCTGGCTTCCATACAGAACATCGCATATTCAAATAGATAGGATGTACGTGTACGCGCTTCCCAACCTGAGGTGGTGGCGTCTAATAATTCAACAATGGCACAGTCGATCCAGCGTTGCTCGTCGTAGAGCTGTATCGTGCAAAATTCATTCATTTTTTTATTATACTAGATAAATAGACCTCATTATAGCGATTAATATTCCATTTTAATAGATAAGTAGAAAAATTTAGCCTCTAAGAAATAGTGCGGATATGAAAACTTAAATGAAGCATTAAGCGCTGAGTTCATCACCTCTAGATCAGATTCAATATGCTAAGATACTGAAAATACAAGCCCACCTCCCAAATCAACCATGCCAATTCAATACAGACTCAGTGGATTTTACTTTTGGTATTATTCAATTGTTGGGACGTTTTTACCCTATTGGAGTTTATATCTTCAAGATCAGGGCTTTAATTATAAAGAAATTGGACTTCTCTCCTCCATAGCGATACTTACCAGGGTTGTTGCGCCATTGGTTTGGGGCTTTATTTCAGATAAAACCGGCAAACGAATGCTATTGGTTCGTATCGCCACTTGGATGGAAGCCATGATTTGGTTTCTAATCTTTATTATCCCCAACAATATGCAGTCCATCGCATTACTGATGCTGATTTTTAGTTTCTTTCAAAATGCCATCCTAGCGCAATTCGAGGGGGTGACCTTGTTTTGGTTAGGTGAGAAACATACTGAACTGTATGGAAAAATACGTAAATGGGGCTCTATTGGCTTTATCGTAGGTGTATTTAGTATCGGTGCATTATTAGAAATCGTCGATATCCATTACTTACCGGTGATGTTGTTGTGTATCGCATTTACGGCATTTATCTGGTCATTTACGATTAAAGAGCCAACAGCAGCACCCAGCGCACAAACAATATTAGAACCACTATTACCGATTTTAAAAAAGCCTGTGGTGGCGGCATTTTTTAGCATTGAATTTATTATGCTGTTTGCACAAGCGCCATTTTATAGCTTCTATAGCAACTATTTAAAACTCTCCGGCTTCAGTACCACCCAGATTGGTTTGTTATGGTCAGTGGGTGTGATTGCCGAAATTATCATGTTTAATTATGCCAATTTCTTTCTATCGCGTTTTTCATGGCGAAATTTAGTCGCACTGTGTTTAATCATGACCTGTGTTCGGTTTGTATTGGCAGGGTATTTCCCAGAAAGTTTCTGGATTCAGTTTTTCTCGCAAACATTACATGCCTTTAGTTTTGGCTTATTTCACATTATTGCGATGCGGGTGATCTTGCAAAACTTTAGTATCAAACAACAGGGGCGTGGACAGGCCCTGTATAGCACCATGTGGGGATTGGGGATCGCATCAGGGAGTATTTTAGCAGGGCAGTATTGGGAGCAATTGACAGGCGAATCTATTTTTATGATTGCTGGCTTGTCTGCTTTAATCGGTTTGTTGCTGATTCATTTTCTACCTAAAAGCTTGCAGACCAGCTCGGTATAATATTGCATGCTTATACTGCGCTAGAAATTAAGCCTTCTGCGATTTGGAGAAGGCTTAAAATGGAGATAAGGCTTTAGCCTAAAATACGGACAACCATATGCACGATAAAAGGTCCAAATAACACCATAAAAATACCAGCAAGTACCATGGTTAAACTGGCAACAACGCCTTGCTCTTTATCACGCATATAAGCTTTGGTGGTACCAAAACCATGTGCGGCATTGCCCAACGATGCACCCTGAACAAAATTAGATTTTAGTTTAAGGTGATTTAAAACCAAGTCACCCACCAATAATCCAACCACACCGGTGATCATAGTAAATAGAATCACCAAATCAACTGAGCCACCGATATGCGCACTCAATTCCATTGCAAATGGCGTAGAGATCGAACGTGCCATCAAACTGTATGTGGTTGCTTGGTCAAAGTGGAATAATTTTGCTAAATAAAATGCGCTAATAATGCCTGACAACATACCCACCACCACGCCCATGCTCATTGAGATCATGTGCGCTTTGATAACTTGGCGATACTCATAAATCGGGATCGCAAAAGCCACCGTTGCAGGTCCTAGCATCCATACAATCCATTGGCTATCCAGCATATAAGCATCATAAGAGACATGCGTGCTCAGCAAAATAAGCATCAGAACAATCGGCACGAATATCGCGGGTGACAAAATCAAGTAAGGAAACTTACGATACAACTGTTTAGTTAAAACGTAAGCCAACAAAGTTAGCACTAGGCAGAGAATTGAAATAATTGACATTATTTATCTCCAGCAACAATCTGAGATGCTTGTGTGGCTGGATGGGTTTGGCGATGCTGTTTGAGTTTATTTTCCAACTTAAAGCCTAAATAAACGCTATAGGCTGTACAAACCATGACGCAAATCGTCCCAATGACAACAGCAACAATCAGTTGCCAGCCCTCAGTAATAAAGAGCTGTTTGTATTTCATTAAGCCAATAAAACATGGAATAAAGAACAGAACCAATTCACCCAGAATAAAATCAGAACCGGTTTTGATCCAGGTCAACTTAAAAAAACCGGTTAATAATCCAATGAGCACAATAAATAAGCCAATGACTGCCGCAGAAACTGGCAAATTAAACTTTTTTTGAATAACTGAGCCGATCCACCAAAATGCAATCAATAATCCAACTTGTAGAAAAATTTTGCTGAGAATATTGATTTGGTGGCTTTGACTGGCGTGTGAGGACATAAAATGCTGATAACTTCAAAAGATGCATTATTTTAGTTGCAATACACCTCAATTATTATGAATAATAAAATCAAAATTATATCGTTTTAGGAATAATGCTGTGGATCTAAAAAGTCTTCATATCTTTGCCGAGGTTGTAAATCATCAAAGTTTTAGTTTGGCTGCACATCATTTATGCATGACCCAGCCTAAAATAAGTAAAACGATTAGTAACTTAGAGGAAGAGTTAGGCACAGCTTTATTTAAAAAAGGTGAAGCCGGGCGGAAAAGGGAAGTCTGCTTAACCTATGCCGGTGAGCTGATCTATCAACATGCAGTGACCATGCTCAACGAACAAAATAAGATTCTAGAGACCTTAGCCGAAGTAAAAAACTTAAAAAAAGGTAATTTAACCATAGGTTTACCGCCATTAGGCTCATTACTATTGAGTCCACTGATTGCTTTATTCCACAAAAATAACCCAGATATACAGCTTAAATTCCTTGAAGTTGGCGGTAATGATGTTGAGGAAGCCATAGCCAATAAAAGTGTCGATGTTGGGGTTTTACTGGAGAATTTAAGACCAAACTTTTCTGCAATCGCAATGCTGAGTTCTCCAATGTGTTTATTGGCTAAAAAAGAATCGCATTGGAATAACAAAGAAACGGTGAAGTTGGAGGAGCTTAAAGAGGAAAGTTTTTTACTGTATGCCGATTCATTTGTGCTGAACCAGATGATTATACAAGCGGCTAAGTCAGTCGGGTTTGAACCCAAAGTGGTGTGTAAAAGTGGGCAATGGGATTTTATCGTGAAAATGGTGGAGTTGAATATGGGGGTGGCGATATTACCGAAAATCTATTGTGAGCAATTGGATCATCATAAATTTAGCTCAGCGTTATTGGTAGAACCTGGTTTGAATTGGACACTGAGTATGGCTTGGGATAAAACCGTTGCCATGAGTCCATCAACTCAGGCTTGGCTCAGTATTGTAGAAAACAATTTAGATAAGATTCATTTTTAAATGAATATTCTAAGGCGGACATTTCTATTTAGGGCTTACAAGAGTATTTCGCATAATGTATATTATGTTAAATAGAATATCTGAGACTGTAGCCCACACAATACTGTTTGTAACTACAGCTCAGCAACGTGAATTTCTATGATCATAATTCACGTTGCTGAGTATTCCAAGTAACATAATATAAGTTATGCAGAAATCAGACCACTACTCGATTTGCGCGCAAGTGAGCTTACGCAAATCTGCGTGGCTATGACTTGTTTACTATGGTGTGATTCCTGCTCTGTAGATTACAACTACCCGCTTACACAATATTAAAAAGTCCCGAATTTGGGACTAGAGTCCACCATTAGATAACGTGGACTCCTTTTTTTATCAACTATTTTAAATCTTCTACAAATATAGCGCATACAAGCCTGTGATCTTGTACATGAAATTTGCTTAAATCATGAACATCCTGCTCTCCTAAAAAGAATATCCATGTTTTATTTTTCTTTTTATCATTTGTATGAATAGCTTGTCTTCGAACTAGTTCTAACTCTCTTTGGAACATTGTTTTTTTAGCTTTACTCCAGTTAGATATATCTACTATTAAACTATATTTTTCAATAAGTTTAGTAAAATCATCATTCCAAATACCTCTCGATAGCTCAATTATAATTTCAGTATCCGAAATTTTTGGTTCAGAAAATTGCATTGGTGCTAATAAAATTCTTGAGGTATCGATAGTTACTATCTTTTTATTAGGAATATGTGAAAATAATTTTCCGTAAGTAGATTTTCCAATATTAGGCAAATTTAATGGTAAATCTCTATCATTTGGATAATTTATATAACATTGACAAAGACGTCTAATATTTTGAGCAGTACCAGTACTGCGACGAACGCCATTTCCTTCTGTTGATGCACTATCATTTTTATTCTGTGAGTTTGATGACAGAGATTTTTCTTTACTTTCGTCACTCGTTTTAATTCTGGTATCTATTAGCTTTAAACTAGTTGGTATAAAACTTGGTAATGTACTATTTTCATTGAAGACTTTTTGTTTCCTAGCTTTGGCTTTAAGTTTTTTCTCTCCGGCTATATCACAATCATCTTTATGAGGATCAGTTTTACGAAGTTCTAAAAAATAAGGGCGTTTTAGATTCTCATCTCGCAGATAAGATGCAGGTGAAACCTTTACACCACACCCTGGACAACGATATCGATCTTTATCAACATTTCCTTCAAGTTCCCATAAATCTTCGGCATCAATTAGAAGATTTGTTACAATATCTAATGCAGTTTCCATAATTTAATCTATAAAAGTTTAATTAAAAGTTTGAAAGTAAAATAAAAATACCAATATATTATACTGAATAATTAATGCCACAGAGACGAAAAATGTCAAGATCAACAACGTTAACTAATGTAGAAAGATTAATCCTTGCAAATCAATATGAAATTTTGAGCCGACAGGCTGATAATGAGTATGACACTGAAAAATTTCTTAGAATTGCAAAACAGTTGAGGGATGGTCACAAATGGTTATATGAACAAATTTTTGAATATATTGATGATGATTTAGATAATGAAAGTGCAGAATTTGTTGTAAATGTACTCTCATTGCATAGAGCACTTTTATCTAGTTATGAAGAATTAGATGATAAGAGCGATTTAAAAGAAAAAGATGTTATTTTTAAAGGCTTTGATGGTAACAATGAAGGTTCACTAATGTATTTTGCGGAAGCACTTAGTGAAGATGGTCGTTTTTGTGAAGTTATTGAAAAAGGTAACCTAAACTCACATTGCCCAATGATTCGTACATACCAAGAGATGCTACAAACATGGGAAAAATTCGATAAAGAATATGAGTTATCAAAAGAGCAAATTTTGGAAATTATTGATAAGTAGTCATTCTGAAGTCGCATAACTTCATTTTATGTTAAATAGGATATCTAAGACTGTAGCCTGCGCAACATAGTTGGTGCTACAGCTCAGTACCGTGATGATCTGCGATTATACATCACGTCACTGAGTATCCTAATGAACATAATATAAGTTATGCCGATCTATGAGCATCGAAATTAAACTGTGTGACCACAACTTACTTCAATCATTGTTGCTTTGAATGACAGCTTAATACCGATGTTTATTGCTTCTCATCTAAAAATTTAAACGTCTAATCTTATTTTAGGGGGTTTCTGAAACAATATTTAAAACCTGAATTCCAGCATTATAAAAAAACCGCCTTAACTTAAGCGGTTTTGGTCTGCCCGACTTGATGATAGGCGCGATTAAAATAAACCAGGCCTTGATCATGTTGACTCTGTTGGGTCGCGACAATAGGACAGATAAACACAGTATGCGTTCCGACTTCTTGGATTTGTTCAATCTGGCAATCAAAACTCACCAGAGAGTCTTCTAATACCGGTGCGCCGGTTTCTAACGCGGTCCAACTGCCATATTCAAAGCGTTCTTCAGAACTCAGTTTGGAGGAAAATATATTGGAAAGCTGCTGATGATGCGCGCCTAAAACATTCACGCTTAAAATCTTATTTTCGATAAAATGCGCATGTGATCGTGAGGATTTATTCATACAGACCAATAATGTTGGCGGTGTATCGGTGACACTACATACGGCTGACGCAGTGAATCCATGACGACCAGACACGCCTACCGTAGTAATGACATTTACTGCACCTGTTAATAAGGACATTGCATTTTTAAAGTCTGTTACGTCAATCATCACTTTGTTCCTAAATTCAACCGTACCTTTTTGATCGACCAGGCGATTCGATCACCTCGTCATATCATTTGATATGCGTTCTGAGTAGAACGCATACTTACTTATGTTGGTGAGGCTGAGTATTTTGACTTCAATATCAAAAACTAATATCGAATTCAGTCAAAGCACTCAGCCTGCGCAGATCATTATATCGTTAAATACTAAGCCGATAGTTCTTTTCGGATGATTTCTGCACCAGCACTTAACGCATTAAGCTTGCCTCTCGCCACTTGACGCGCCAAAGGTGCCATACCACAGTTAGTCGAAGGATAAAGCTTATCAGCATCGACAAACTGAAGTGCTTTACGCAAGGTATCGGCGACTTCTTCCGGTGTTTCAATGTGATTGGTCGCGACATCAATCGCCCCGACCATGACTTTTTTACCACGAATCAGTTCAATCAGATCCATCGGCACACGCGAGTTTTGGCATTCGAGTGAGATAATATCGATTTTGGATTTTTGAAGTTTAGGAAAAGCTTCTTCGTACTGACGCCACTCTGATCCTAAGGTCTTTTTCCAATCGGTATTGGCTTTGATGCCGTAACCATAGCAGATATGTACGGCCGTTTCACATTTAAGTCCTTCAAGTGCTCTTTCTAATGTGGCAACGCCCCAATCATTGACTTCATCGAAGAATACATTAAATGCCGGTTCATCAAATTGAATAATATCGACACCCGCAGCCTCTAATTCGAGTGCTTCTTGATTGAGAATTTTTGCGAATTCCCAAGCCAGTTTTTCACGGCTTTTATAATGATTGTCATACAGCGTATCAATCATGGTCATCGGACCCGGCAAGGCCCATTTAATCGGTTGCGTGGTTTGCTGACGTAAAAACTTGGCATCCTCAACAAATACTGGCTTTTCGCGAGTTACTGCGCCAACCACGGTTGGTACACTGGCATCATAACGATTGCGGATTCTCACCGTCTCACGTTTCTCAAAATCAACGCCGTTGAGGTGTTCAATAAAGGTGGTGACAAAATGCTGGCGGGTTTGCTCGCCATCACTGACGATATCGATGCCTGCGTGTAATTGCTCTTGTAATGACAAACGCAAAGCATCCTGTTTGCCTTCGATTAATTGCTCATCTTGTAATTTCCAAGGTGACCAAAGTTTCTCAGGTTCTGCAAGCCAAGACGGTTTAGGCAAGCTGCCAGCAGTTGAAGTCGGTAATAATATTTTCATAATCTATAATCTTATATATTTGGTTTCATTAAACGAGGTAATTAGCAGCCCACTGCTCAAGCGTATTTTGATGTGGCTTGATAAAGTGTTCTTCAGTAAATTTGCCCTGCTTAATCGCCATCTGGCTGCGTTCTTCTCGATCGTAAACAATCTGAGTCAGTGAGTAATCCTGATACTTCAAGCTTGGTTGATAGCATTTACCTGCTGCAGAATTGGCATTATAAATCTCAGGTCGGTAAATTCTT
>JASLJB010000102.1 GCA_030152605.1 Acinetobacter sp.
TGATGCACTTCTGCTGAGCTGAGTGCATGCGGTTTGACTGGATTAATCGGGGCTTGAATCGCAGACGGTGCCACGATTTCAGCTTGATAAGAATAACGTCCGGTATGCAAAATCTGTAAGGCGATTTTACCCCCCGCCTCATGTACCGCTTGGGTCACGACTTTATGTTTTTCAGCTTCTTCGAGCGAGTCGAGTTTGGAACCCCCGGCAAAAGTCACACCGGCATCATTCGGCGAAATCCCGCCGGTTACGATCAGGCCAACGCCACCACGGGCACGTTCTGCATAAAATGCTGCCATACGTTCATAGCCATGTTCTGCTTCTTCGAGACCTACATGCATCGAGCCCATCAATACGCGGTTTTTCAGTTGTGTAAAACCCAAATCCAAAGGGGCAAGTAGGTGTGGGAAATTCGACATGTAAACTCCTGTGCTGGCGAATGGCTGGCGCTGTTGTGACGACTTTTAGCTAAATATCGATTAAAATCCATGCAAATATAGCTGTAATCTAAGTAAATGCCATCAGAATGTTTATTTTTATAATCTAGATTCAATTTTAATGCAACATGTTGCATAATGACTGAACATCCACCGATTATGGATTGATTTTTATGTCCTTGAGTCATGCCCTGCTGACCAGCCTGCTTGAACACCCCAGTACAGGGATCGAATTGGCACGTCGCTTTGATCGTTCGATGGGCTATTTTTGGCAAGCCACCCATCAACAAATCTATCGCGAATTGAATAGCATGTTACAAAAAGGTTGGATTTCGACCTTAGAACAGGCAGATTATACCGGTCGTAAGAAAACATATCAGGTCGAAGCGCTTGGTCGGTCTGAATTGGCTGACTGGATGTTAAAACAAAGTCCGCCAGCACAATTGCGGGAAGAATTGATGGTGCGTTTACGTGCTGAAGCACAACTTGGCGAACATACAGTTTTGGCAGAACTGGAGCGGCATTTACAGCTACACCAGCAAAACCTCAAAACTTATGAACAGATCTTTGCCAAAGATTTTGCGCCATCTCAGCGTGATCAAACTCAACACAGCCCAGAAGAACGCACCGGCTATATCCATAAAATGATCTTGCAACTCGGGATCGACTTAGAAAAAGGTTGGATTGCTTGGTTGGATCAACTGATCCCACAACTACACGCCTTCCAACAACAAGACCGCATCAGAGCTGCAAAAGATTCAACGATAGCCGAAAACTCACCTGATCCGACAACCACGCCGCCAAAACACTCGTCATCACAAGGGACTTAAGTCATGCCATTTTTTCAAATGCCAGATGGTGAATCTTTACATGTTCGGACCCAAGGCCAAGCACAAGCTCAACCGGTGTTGATCCTGTCTGGATTGGGGATGCAGAGTTGGCAATGGACACCCTTTTTATTGCCCAATTTTAAAAATTATCAATTTATCATTCCAGACTGGCGTGGCTTTGGTCAGTCCAAGCATTGCAAAATTCCGCAAGATCTAGATGCGATCAGCAGTCACTGGCGCGATGTGGAATGCTTGATTGAGCAGCTTAAGTTGGATGATTTTATTCTGATTGGTTATTCGATGGGTGCAACCACGGCGATGCATGGCATGCAATATTCCAATATCGGGCAGAAACTCAAAGCCTATCTACATATTGATCAGACCCCCAAGATCGCCAGTGATGACAGTTGGGCTTTTGGTCTATTTGGCCATGAATATCCGCAGTTTATTCAACTGCTGCAATCTATCTCTGAGGTCTTGGCACAGCATGCTGGGGTTCAATATCTCCAACAATTAGACCCACAGTCGCGGCAAGAACTGGTGCGCATGTGGCTCAAATTTATCAAGCTGCAAGGCAGTAACCGCCTAGCCCCGTTGATGTTTGAACTGGCGCTCAAACAACCCAAACTGCAAAAGCATTTATTGCCCATGCAGCGTTTGGACTATATGGCTTGGTATATCAATAACTATTTGCTGCACCAAGAAGACTATCGCCAAGCGATTGCGGCCTTGGACTGCCCGACCACCTTTTTTATCGGTGCACAGTCCAGCTTATATCCTGCCCAAGGCCAGCTTGAGATCGCCAATAGCTTAAAACATACTCATAGCGTGTTGTTTCAACGCTCTGGGCATACACCTCTGCTGAGTGAACCGCTCAAGTTCACCCGTGAGTTAAAACAGTTCTTAGAACAAGCCTGTTAATCGCATCAGCCACTTCGCGCTTTCAACAGACTGCTTAGATTTGATGGAATTGCTGGGTCATGTCACGTTCGTATTTAATGCCTTCCAAATCATAGACCTGATAAATACATTGGAATAAGGCCTGAATATCATCGCTGCCATCCAGCCCGCGCATGGCCATAAAGATCGGACTGATCGCATCCACATCCATCAACGGCACATAGTTGACATAGGGCAATCGAATCGCATTGGCCCCTTCAGGCACGATACAGATGCCTTCACCTGCAGCCACCAGACCGAGCGCCAACTGAATATCGCGCGCTTCACGGATACGTTTTGGCGCCAAACCATGCTCTGAAAATAAAGTCTGAATCTGGGTGGAATAATTCGGTTTGGCCGTGCTGGGATAGAAGAACTGTAGCTCATCGACGATATCTGCCAAAAAGATCCCCTGCTTATACTGGGAAAAACTATGGCTGGTATGCATGGCCACAGTGAGCCGCTCCTCTCGCAACAACACCCGTCGCACTGCCGGATCTGAAATACGCAAGCGACCAAAACCGACATCGATCTTGCCTTCTTTAAGGGCTTGGATCTGGTCAACGGTACTCATCTCGATCACTTCGATCTTGAGCTGCGGCTGTTGCTGGCGATACATATAAATAATCCGCGGCAACATGCCATACAGCAAAGACGCCACAAAGCCGATACGCACCACCCGCTCCGCCGCACCGACACGTTGGGTCATGGATTTGATTTCTTCGGCATTGGCCAACAGTTTGATCGCATGTTGATAAAAAAACTGGCCTGCGGTGGTGGTATGCAGCGGACGACTGCCACGCTCAAACAACTGCGTGCCCAACTCTTGTTCCAGTTTTTGAATTTTTCGGCTCAAGGGGGGCTGTGCGATATACAAGCGTTCCGCCGCCTTGGTAAAGCTCTGTTCTTCAACCACGGCGACAAAGCAGTATAAATCTCGAAGTTCCATTTCTCTGCATATCCTGTGTCTAAATCCCCCGCCGAGCACGGCGTCATGCCGCAACTGAATACCGTCAGGGTATATTAAAATGCTAATTTAATCTTAGACAGCATTAAATCATTCTTTTAAGGTATATACAAATGATATGGATATCTAGATGGTGTCGTCTCACATGTATAAATCTGTTGAAACCTTTTTGCTCGATGTGCCGACCATTCGCCCACATAAACTGTCTGTGGCGACCATGCAAACCCAGACCCTGGTTTTGATCAAAATCTGTAGCGACGATGGCTTTGTCGGTTGGGGTGAAGCCACCACCATTGGCGGTCTCAGCTATGGCGAGGAAAGCCCTGAAAGCATACAAACCAATATTGAAAATTACTTTAAACCCTTACTTAAAAGCCTAGGCAATTTAAATCTGGCGCAGAGCTTCAAAACCATTCACAGCAGTATTAATGGCAACCGTTTTGCCAAATGTGGGATTCAAACCGCACTGTTGGATATTCAAGCGCAACGATTGGGGCTGCCCTTGAGTGAACTGCTTGGGGGACGTTTAAGAGATCGCCTGCCAGTGTTGTGGACCTTGGCCTCAGGCGATACCGATCAAGATATTGCAGAAGCGCAGCGCATGATCGCACTGAAACGTCACAATATTTTTAAACTCAAAATCGGTGCCAACCCACTACAACACGATGTTGAGCATGTGATCGCGATCAAAAAAGCCTTAGGCCCGGAGATCAGCGTTCGTGTCGATGTCAATCGCGCATGGTCAGAACAACAATGTATTCAAGGCATTCAACAGTTACAGGATGGTGGCATCGATCTGATCGAACAACCGTGTGCGATTGATCAGGTCGATACCTTGGCGCGTTTAACGGCTCGCTTTGATGTGGCGATTATGGCGGATGAAGCCTTAACTGGCCCAGCCAGTGCCTTTCGCCTCGCCAAACAACATGCTGCGGATGTGTTCGCGGTCAAGATCGCGCAGTCCGGTGGTCTGATCGAAGCCTGTGAAGTGGCGAAGATCGCGCAACGTGCCGGTATCGATCTGTATGGCGGCACCATGTTAGAAGGTCCTGTCGGCAGTATTGCCTCGGCACATGCATTTTCAAGCTTTGAGCAACTGGCCTTTGGCACTGAACTGTTCGGGCCTCTGTTACTGACCGAAGATATTTTAAAAACCCCTTTGCAATATCAAAACTTTGAACTGTTGCTACCCACAGCGCCAGGTTTAGGTATTGAAGTGGATGAAGATCGGATCGAACAGTTACGCCGGCCTTAGCACTTAACACTGACACTTGAGATGCAAGCACGCACTCACATACGCACTTAAATACGCATTCAAGATATAGCATTCAAACTATTTTAAGTAAGGAAACCGGTATGTTATTCCACGTTCGCATGGATGTTCTACTCCCCGCTGATCTGCCAGTTGAGCAAGCCAATGAGATTAAGGCGATTGAAAAAGCCTATTCCCAAGACTTACAACGCCAAGGTAAATGGCGCCATATTTGGCGCATCAGCGGTCAATATTCCAATATCAGTATTTTTGATGTGGAGAGCAATGAAGAGTTACACCAACTCTTACAGGGCTTGCCCTTATTTCCGTATATGAAGATCGAAGTGATGCCGTTAAACCGTCATCCTTCATCTGTACGTGACAATGATCTGTGATCTGTGTTGTTTGATGGATGAATCTTTTATTTGATCAGTGGCTTTATAAGTTTAGTTAAGACATTATAAATTTTGAAGTTTTCTCGAACAGAATACAACGATTTTAGCAGCAAGATGGATCTTCGTTTTAACAATATGCTCAATCATGTAGCAGTCATAAAAAACCAAGGATTGTGGCTCATCCGGCGCCAGCAGTTTTATCGCGATCAATACAGATCCTCAACCGCAACGCCAGCCATGGACCGCCCTCATACGCAAGGAGTTAATGTATGAACCGCCAAGAAATCGATCTATTAGTCAAAAAAATGAATGTCGACAGCGCCATTCATGAGGTGAACCCACGAGTACAACAGGTGGTGGTACGCCTACTCGGTGATTTATTCCAAGCCATTGAAGACTTAGATATCTCACAAGCGGAGTTATGGAAAGGTCTTGAATACTTCACCGATGCAGGTCAGGCCAATGAATTGGGCCTGTTGGCTGCTGGACTTGGCCTCGAACATTACTTGGACTTACGTGCCGATGCCGCAGATGCCAAGGCAGGGATCAGTGGTGGTACACCGCGTACCATCGAAGGTCCACTCTATGTCGCAGGGGCACCGGAATCTGTCGGCTTTACCCGCATGGATGATGGTAGCGAATCCGATCACGTCGATACCTTGTTTATCGAAGGCAAAGTCACTGATCCTCAAGGCAATATCATCGAAGGAGCCAAAGTCGAAATTTGGCATGCCAACAGCCTAGGCAACTATTCTTTCTTTGACAAATCACAGTCTGAATTTAACTTGCGCCGCACCGTATTGACGGATGCGGACGGTAAATATCTCGCTCAAACCACTATGCCCGTCGGCTATGGTTGTCCACCAGAAGGCACCACCCAAGCACTGCTGAACTTGTTGGGGCGTCATGGTCAGCGACCATCCCACGTGCATTATTTTATTTCCGCGCCGGGTTATCGCAAACTCACCACCCAGTTCAATATCGAAGGTGACCAATATCTCTGGGATGACTTTGCATTTGCCACCCGTGAAGGTTTGGTCGCAACAGCGGTAGATGTCACAGATCCTGCACAAATTGCAGCACGTCAAGTCACTGCTCCATTTAAGCACATCACCTTTAATGTCGAACTGGTCAAAGAAGTCGATGCTGCACCGACCACTGAGATCGAACGCCGCCGTGTAAGTGCTTAAATCACTTTGATTGTGAAGAACTTAATTTGAAGACCTGATGCACACGTAGTTTCAGGTCTTCAATCAATGCTATATATAAGGCATCGCCTATTCGATACGCATCTGTATCGGGAAAACCCTATTCAGCAGCATGCATCGGACAGGCTTCCCCACGTCGTATTCAGTGAAGTTCAACGCAAAATGAACAAGGAAAAATGATGATCGATAAAAGCGCTGCATCTTTAACTGAGGTGCTGTCCCAGATTAAAGATGGATCTCGTATCATGATCGGTGGTTTTGGAACCGCGGGTCAGCCGGCTGAACTGATTGATGGCCTGATTGAGCTGGGCGTCAAGGATTTGGTGATTATCAACAATAACGCAGGGAATGCGGACTATGGTTTGGCCAAGTTACTCAAAAGCGGTGCGGTGCGTAAGATCATCTGCTCTTTCCCACGGCAGTCTGACTCTTGGGTGTTTGATGAGCTGTATCGTGCCGGCAAGATCGAGTTAGAACTGGTGCCGCAAGGCAACCTCGCCTGCCGCATCCAAGCTGCAGGCATGGGCCTCGGCCCGATCTACACCCCCACTGGATTTGGGACATTGCTGGCAGAAGGCAAGCCGACGATGAACTTTGAGGGCAAAGACTATGTGCTGGAATCCCCAATTCGTGCCGACTTTGCCTTGATCAAAGCACAACAAGGTGATCGTTGGGGCAATTTGGTCTATCGCAAATCGGCACGCAATTTTGGTCCGATCATGGCGATGGCGGCAGAGATCACCATTGCCCAAGTCAGCCAAGTGGTTGAACTCGGTCAACTCGATCCAGAACACATCGTCACCCCAGGTATTTTTGTACAACATGTGGTTCAAGCTGAACCTGCACAGCCTCAGGCATAAGGAGATGACGATGAGCTATCAAAAACTCAGCCGCGATCAGATTGCAGCACGGGTGGCGTTGGATATTCCAGATGGTGCCTATGTCAACTTGGGCATCGGCCTCCCGACCAAGATTTCCAATCACCTGCCTGCAGATAAAGATGTGTTCTTACATTCTGAAAATGGCCTATTGGCTTTTGGCCCACCGCCGGCTGCAGGCCAAGAAGATCCTGAACTGATCAACGCGGGTAAAGAATTTGTCACCATGCTCAGCGGCGGGAGTTTTTTTCATCATGGTGATTCCTTTGCCATGATGCGCGGCGGACATCTGGACATCTGCGTCTTGGGCGCGTTCCAAGTCGCGGCCAATGGTGATCTGGCCAATTGGCATACTGGTGCTGAAAATGCCATCCCCGCAGTTGGCGGTGCGATGGATTTGGCCGTGGGTGCCAAAAAAGTCTTCGTCACCACAGATCATGTCACCAAGCATGGTGAACCTAAAATCGTGGCTGAACTCAGCTATCCAGTGACAGGCAAGCACTGCGTTGATCGGATCTACACCGATCTGTGTGTCATCGATGTCAGTCCAGACGGTTTAAAAGTGACTGAAAAAGTCGCAGGCCTATCCTTTGAAGAATTGCAATCACTGACCGGCGCTAGGCTGATTGATGCCACGCTGACCGATACAAACGGTGTATAGGCGCTGGCAAGGCTGCTTTTACAAACATCGTAGAAAAAAACATAGGGATATGCCCCCCCACATAGAGACGTTCTCATAGGAACCAGACAATGAAAAATGCCTATATCATCGATGCCATCCGGACGCCATTTGGTCGTTATGGTGGAGGCTTGTCCAGCTTACGTGCGGATGACTTGGGCGCACTGCCGATTGAGGCCTTGATGCAACGCAATCCTAGCATCAATTGGAAACAGGTCGATGACGTGATCTATGGTTGTGCCAACCAAGCCGGTGAAGACAACCGCAATGTGGCACGGATGTCCGCACTCTTGGCGGGCCTCCCGGTAGAAGTGCCAGCCACCACACTCAATCGGCTCTGTGGCTCCTCAATGGACGCGATCGCGATTGCCGCACGTGCCATTAAAGCCGGTGAAGCCGACTTAATCATTGCCGGTGGCGTGGAATCGATGTCACGTGCGCCTTTTGTGATGGGCAAAGCCGAGAACGCCTTTGATCGTGGCCAGAAAATTGAAGACACCACCATGGGTTGGCGCTTTATCAACCCCAAACTCAAAGCCCGCTATGGGGTCGACAGCATGCCGCAAACCGCTGAAAATGTTGCGGCACAGTTTGGTATCAGCCGTGCCGATCAAGATCAGTTTGCGCTGCAAAGCCAACAACGCACTGCGGCTGCACAGGCCGGTGGATTTTTTCAGCAAGAACTCATTGCTGTTACCATCCAACCGAAAAAAGGCGATCCGATCAGCATCACTGCGGATGAACATCCGCGCGCCTCTACCCGAATTAAGGACTTGAGCAAGCTTAAGCCAGTGCTCAGTCCTGAAGGCAGCGTGACCGCCGGTAATGCATCCGGCATCAACGATGGTGCTGCAGCGTTATTGCTGGCTTCGGAACAAGCGATTGAAAAATACCAACTCAAGCCCCGTGCCAAAGTCATCGCAGCCACCACGGTGGGGATCGAACCACGCATCATGGGTTACGCGCCTGCCCCTGCGATCGAAAAACTGCTTAAACAAAGTGGATTAAAACTCGATCAAATGGATGTGATTGAACTGAACGAAGCCTTTGCGGCACAAGCCTTGGCGGTCACGCGCAAGCTCGGACTGGCCGATGATGCCGCTCAGGTCAATCCGAATGGCGGTGCCATCGCGATCGGTCATCCGCTCGGTGCATCTGGTGCACGCTTGGTGACCACAGCCCTCAATCAACTTGAAGCGACTCAAGGTCGTTATGCGCTATGTTCGATGTGTATCGGTGTCGGTCAAGGGATTGCACTGATCATTGAGCGCGTTGCTTAATTCATTTTAAAAAGGATAAATCATCATATGCCGATCTGTATCAGCCAAGATGCGCACATTCATTATCAAACCTTTGGTGATGCCAACGCGCCCGCAGTGATCTTTTCCAATTCTCTCGGCACCAACGACCAGATGTGGCAAGCCCAAATCGATGCCTTGCAACACGATCACTTT
>JASLJB010000131.1 GCA_030152605.1 Acinetobacter sp.
TCTAGCAGTTTAGTAGGTGGAAAACCTTATAGAATAAGGCTAAACGACAAAGTGTGTCGCATGGCTTGCGCCAGTCGCTTGTATCCTCCACCTAAAGGAAGAGGCTTTACGCTCCATTTGGTAAAAGTCATGCAGATGCGAAGCACAACGCAAGGCCTGAAAAATTCAGTCATTGAACAGCCCTTAGGATTTCAGCTGTTTTTTTCAGGCGCATCTTCATCAATTCTTCACCACTTTCACAATTGAACAATTTTACTCCACGTTTAGTCTCCAACACTGGGTTAATTTGAGTCTGTCGCATTTTAGCGCCATCCCTCGGAGTGAGAACAATGAAACACGGAGTTAAAACAATGAAAAAAATCATCATCGCAGCCGTCCTCCCTTTTGCAGCTTTGTTTGCTACCTCTGCCATGGCAGATCATCATTCAAATCACCAAGCAACCCACCAGAACAAGACTGCTCAAGTCAAACAAAGCAGTCATAAATGGCGTAGTGGTCAACAGCTCCCGAGCAACTATCGATCTGCAAGCTATGCCGTCGACCATCATAAATATCGCCAACTCTCCCAACCCGGCCGTGGTCAACAATGGTATAAAGTGAAAAATGACTACATCTTGGTCAACAGCAAAGACCATCGTATTATCCGCGTACTTTAATCCATATTTGACCGCACGCTCCGCAAAAGCCCAAACCTGTTTTGGGCTTTTGCACATCTGGTCATGCCTTTATCTGTTTTTTATTTAGCATATTGTTTAGAATCATGCAGTCCTTCGAACATTGGCGATCATCAGGCATGCATACCGAGCAGAAAGAAAAGAACAACAGCAGCACGCAGCAGTATGTGCATTGGTTCCGCCATTCCGCGCCTTATATCAACACCCATCGCGATAAAACCTTCATCATTGTCTTTGGTGGTGAAGCGGTACAACATCCGAATTTCCAACATATTATCCATGATATTGTGCTGTTACATTCCTTGGGGATTCGCCTGATCTTGGTGCATGGCGCGCGTCCACAAATCAATCAAAACCTGCTCGACAAAAATATCAAACCCCCGATGCATGCCAACCGTCGCATCACCACACGTGAATCTCTCAGCGCAATTATGAGTGCGGTCGGTTCGATTCGACTACAAATCGAAGCCTTACTGTCCATGGGATTGGCCAACTCTCCGATGTTTGGTGCACGTATCGATGTGGTCTCCGGCAACTTTGTCACGGCAAAACCTTATGGCATCCGTGATGGAATAGACTTTCAGCTCACCGGCGAAGTCCGCACCCTAGACACCGAAGCCATTCAAAAACATCTCGACAACCACAACATCGTGCTGCTCGGACCAACCGGATATTCCACCACCGGCGAAGTATTTAATCTATTGACCGAAGAAGTAGCCACCAAGGCTGCAATAGATCTCGGCGCAGACAAACTGATTTTCTTGGGCAAGCAACAGGGCCTGCTAGATGAGTTTGGGCATTTATTGCGTGAGATTTCGCCGCATCAACTGGATCAGCATATTGCCAAATATCAAGACTCCAATCCGGATATCGCCCTCTATCTCGCCAATGCTCGAGTGGCCTCACTTAAAGGGGTACATCGGGTACATTTGCTGTCCTATACCTATGATGGTGCCTTGATTGAGGAGCTGTTCACCCGCGATGGAGTGGGCACCATGATTTCCGATGCGCATTATGAAGAAGTGCGTATGGCCAATATCAATGATGTTGGTGGTCTGATCAATCTACTGCGTCCGCTTGAAGACGAAGGTATCTTGGTTTATCGCTCACGTGAACGCTTAGAAAATGAAATCGGTCAGTTTGCAGTGATTGAACGCGACGGCACCATCTTGGCCTGTGCGGCACTTTATCCATTTCCACACAGTCCAGAGCAAGCCAAGTCAGCGGAAATTGCCTGTGTGGCGGTTCATCCAAGTTATCGTAAGTCCAACCGTGGCACACAGATCCTAAACTTCCTAGAAAGCAAAGCCCGTCAGCAACACATTCAACAGCTCTTTGTGCTGACCACACGCACGGCACATTGGTTTATTGAGCATGGCTTCCAAGCGGCCAATGTGGATGAGCTGCCTGCTTCACGCCAAGCCCTGTATAACTTCCAACGCAATTCATTGGTGTTTAAAAAACTCATTGATTAGCGCTTTGACCCGTTTCAGCACAATACCACCACGGTGTTCCCAATCCCTTGCTCATCGCCCAGATGAGCAAGTCTGTGCTTGCTTTAATCGCAATCGCCACTGCTTATTTTAAAATGATCTACTGTATTCAAAATCACATAAACCCATAAGATCTTCTTGTTTAATTTTATCTTTTATTCTGATGTTTAAAGCCTAAAAATTTATTTTTTTTAAAATCAAAAGCCGATTAGCGTATCAGTTCATTCCCCCTGATGCCTGAGGCTGTGATGATCTCAAATAACGCCAAATATCCCAGATCCAATCCGATTACACAGTACTGCCTTGTTAGTATTGGCATCTCCGCCCTACTCATGCTCAGTGCTTGCGAAAAACAAGCTGCGACCAGCACTACACTGAATATTGGCTATCAAAAATATGGGCTACTGCCGATCATTAAAGCGCGTGGTGAACTGGATAAAAGCCTTCAAGCACAAGGGGTCAAGCTGAAATGGGTCGAGTTTCCAGCAGGTCCACAACTTTTAGAGGGACTCAATGTCGGTAGCGTCGCCTTTGGCGAGGCCGGTGAAGCACCGCCGATCTTTGCCCAAGCTGCCAGCCCCAATCTGATTTATGTGGCCAATCAACCTGCCGCGCCCTTGGCAGAAGCCCTGATCGTACCGAAAAACTCAAATATCAACAGCGTCAAAGACCTAAAAGGCAAACGCGTGGTGCTCAACAAAGGCTCGAACGTGCACTACTTACTCCTCAAAGTCTTGGCAGCCAATCAACTCCAACTCAGTGATATTCAAGTGGTCTATCTCCCCCCTGCCGATGCACGTGCCGCATTTGAAAAAGGCGTGGTCGATGCTTGGCTGATTTGGGACCCTTATTTTGCAGCAGCACAACAGCAACTCGCTGCCAAGGTGATTGCCACAGGGCAAGATTTGGTCAGCAACCATCAGTTCTATTTGGCAGATCGTAAGTTTGCCCAGCAGCATCCACAAGTTTTAAGTCATGTCATCGATGAACTGAACCGGACCACGCAATGGGTCGCCGAACATCACGATCAAGCCGCAGCGCTGTTAGAAAAACCCACTGGCCTACCGCGTGAAGTGTTGAAAACCTCGATCTCGCGCATGG
This sequence comes from Acinetobacter sp., assembly GCA_030152605.1. GTDB lineage: Bacteria > Pseudomonadota > Gammaproteobacteria > Pseudomonadales > Moraxellaceae > Acinetobacter. The sequence goes on from JASLJB010000131.1 coordinate 3,269, forward strand.
GATTTGGGGTGCAGGCAATTTCCCCGCAAGTCATTCAAGAGCAGCAGTCCGTGGCGGATGCGTTCTATCAACAAAAACTGATCCCCAAAGCCATCAAGATCCAAGATGCGATCTGGTCAGCCACAGCACCTTAAACAGGTCAGCAATATTCAAAATTAAAGCAAAGCACAAGGAACTGACAATGAAAATATTTTGGTTTATTCCCACACATGGTGATAGTCGTTACTTAGGCACCAGCAAAGCTGCGCGCCAAGTCGATCATGCCTATATGAAGCAAATTGCGATTGCAGTGGATCAGTTGGGCTACGAAGGGGTCTTGATCCCGACCGGTCGTTCTTGTGAAGATCCATGGATCACCGCAGCCAGTTTGATTGACGCCACACACAAATTAAAATTTCTGGTGGCGCTGCGCCCGGG
>JASLJB010000387.1 GCA_030152605.1 Acinetobacter sp.
TGCAGGCAATCAATATAGCTATGCCGATAGTGGTTTGATCGATGGTCAAAGCTATGTCTACACCACCCAGATCGTCGATGCGGCTGGTAATGCGGGCACGATGAGTGCGGCATTTAATCTCACGGTTGATACCACAGTACCAGTGCAAACCGTGACGATTGACAGCTACAGCGATGACGTTGATCCGCTACAAGGCGACTTCTTGTCTGGCAGCAGCACCAACGATACTTCACCGTTGTTGAACTTGACTGTGACTGGGACATTGGCTGCAGGTGATGTGGTGGCGGTGTATCGTGACGGCACACTATTGGGGAATGCAACATTAGTTGCGGGTAATCAATACAGCTATGCCGATAGTGGTTTAGTCGATGGTCAAAGCTATGTCTATACCACCCAGATCGTCGATGCCGCCGGTAATATGGGCACGATGAGTGCAGCATTTAATCTCACGGTTGATACCACAGTGCCTGTGCAAACCGTGACGATTTACAGCTATATCGATGACGTTGATCCGTTACAAGGCACCTTCTCATCGGGTAGTACGACCAACGACACTTCACCGTTGTTGAACCTGATCCTGACCGGAACATTGGCCGCAGGCGATGTGGTCGCGGTGTATCGTGATGGCACTTTATTGGGTAATGCAACGTTAGTTGCAGGTAATCAATACACCTTTGCCGATAGTGTGTTACTGGATGGCGCTTATATTTACACTGCACAGGTACTTGATGCGGCAGGTAACGCAGCACCAATCAGCGCGCCCTTCATCATTAATGTGGATACCACACCACCCGTGGTTCTCGATGTGACCACGACCTTTGCGATCGAGGTGGATACCGCAAATGGTGTCCCAGCAGCGGGCTACACCACCACGATTAGTGCGTTGAACACTGATCTCAACACACGTGACAGTACACCAACGATGGTCAGCGGAACGTTGAACCGAACGCTGGCTGCAGGCGAGATGTTACAGATTTCCAAGGACGCAGGTGTGACCTGGCAGGATGCCAGCAGTTTAGCTGGACTCGACTGGACTTTGAGTTTGAGTGACACCTATAGCACGGATACGACTTTGGGCTTCCAATTCCGTGTGCGTGATATGGCTGGCAACACCACTGATCTCATCGGTCAAAATCAGACGGTGAATATCAGCTTAACTACACCGAATGCGATTGCCTTGGCGCCGGTCATCCCTACGCAGACCAATGATATTGCCACTTACTCCTTTAACAGCAGTACTTACGGTAATTTGCAAGCGGGTTCGACAGTGGCGTTGGTCAATGACATTAACAACAACGGCATGTGGCAAGAAGGCATCGATCAGGTGCTTGCTCAAGCAACTGTCGCAGCAGATGGGACTTGGTCATTCAATAGTTCTTTACCGGTGGGTGCCGCAAGTCTGGGCTTTATGGTCTGGGATGCTGCGGGTAACTTGTCCCAACTGAGTCCAGTCACCTATGTTGGTGTCGGCTCCAGCACGACTGGTAGTGAAGTGATTACCACACCATGGGGAGGAACCGCCACAGCAAGCAATGGTATGAGCGTCGCGGCATTAAGTTTGAGTAACGATGGGAACTGGAACTTCTTTCAAAGTGTTCGTGCATTGAGTGGTACACCGGCCTTTGCAGGTCGAGTCTATGACATACAAGGTGATACTTATAGCTCGAAATATCTGGCCGAGCCTACGATTGCCAATGGGGGGGGATCTGTCACTGCAGCCAATGCCTATGGTCATATCGTAACCACAGCGGTATTTGCAGATATTAACCGCGATGGTTATATGGATGTGATGTCAAACATCAGTGAATATGATAACGCTGCAACCGTGTATTGGATGCAAAATAGCGATGGGAGTTATAGTCCGCAAAAACTCGCTGAAGGTACCACCGTGCATATCGGGGGGGCCGTTGCCTATGACCGTACTGGAGATGGGTATCTCGACTTTGTGTTGGGGGATTCGGCTTCGGATTCGATTACCTTTGTTGAGAACAATGCGGGTACGCTGAGCGTGGGCGTTGGGAGTAGGGGCAGTATGCCTGCCTCAGGTGCATTTGCGGTTCAAAATGGTTTAGGTACCAGTAGTGTGACCGGTACAAGCTTGCCGACGAGCTTGTCTATTTTTAATGACGTTTCCACAGTCGATTTAGATAACAATGGCACGATCGATATCCTTGCAAACGTCAACTATAACGGTGCGGCCTTGGTCGGTGACGCTTCAAAAGGATTGGCGATTTTATACAACTCAGGAACCAGTGCTGGATTTACCTATGTCAACGCAGCCAACGTTTTTGAAGGTGGCTCAGCCGCTCGCGATGACCCTAACTCATTGATGTCAATGACCTATGCTGATTTCAATGGCGATGGTTGGCTTGATTTATATATGAACCGAGGTGCTAAAGCAGGTGTCGCTTCCAATGAAAGTCGCATCTATCTCAATGATGGGACAGGAAAGCTCAATACCGCGGATGCTCAAGCCATGTGGTTCGGTGATACGCGTAGCGGTGGCGCATCGTTTGCGATCGACTGGAACTTGGATGGTAAGTTGGATGTCGTCGAAGTTCCTGGCCAAGCCGTGGTGGGAACTCAAATTACCCTAGGTGCGCCAGTGGTCTTATATCTCAACACAGGTACAGGGGTATGGGGCACGAGTCCAGTCGGATTGAGTCCAGCATATACCAATATCACAGGTGCCGAAGCAGTCGATTATGATTGGGACGGTTCAATCGATTTGATTCTGTATCGTGCTGGGGTCAATGCCACTGTCGGCGCTACAGATAATGCATCACCGAGTATTTTGATTCGAAATACCAATATTGCTGCAGATGGCACCAGCATGCATGTGCGGATTTTAGATGATCAGGGCATCAACAGCTATTTTGGCAATACCGTGAAACTCTATGATTCGACGGGTACGTTGGTTTCGACGCAAGTGATCAATCCACAGTCCTCTGCTGCAAGCAATAGTACTGGGCTGGTCAGTTTCTATGGACTGAATCCAAATGAAACCTATTCGGTACAGTTACTCCGAATCAGCAATAATGCTTCAGACAATGTTGGCGGTGTTGCAAATTTAGGCGGATATAACAATGCCACCATCAACACAACATGGAGTGGATTAACAGCGGGCAAGGCCAATGAAGCCTTTGTCCTCACCGCAGAAGCTGGAACTGCGACCAATAGCAGCGTAAGCAACCCAAGCGGGATTGTGGGAACAGGTTATAACGATCACTTCTTTGCTTCGCTCGGCAATGATCATTATAACGGTGGCGGTGGTTGGGTCGTCGATGCGGCGGGTCAAGCGCAATGGATGGCTGTCGGTGGTCAAGATACGCTGGACTATACTCACTTAAACGGGACCTTTACTGTGGATACTAGCGCTGGCACAGTGACCAAAGTGATTGGTGGGGTTACCTCGATAGATACCTTTGAAAACATTGAAAACTTTATTTTCAGCAATGGTAATAATATCTTTAATGGCTCGGGTGCGGGTGAAACCATTTCTGGTGGCTCTGGCACAGATATCTATAATATTGGCAGTGGAGGGAGTGACACCATTTACTTTAAGTTGCTTAGTCTAACTGACGCGACTGGCGGAAATGGATCAGATATCGTCAATGGTTTCCATGTCGGAAAAGTCGGGACAGATACCGATGCAGATATCATTGATATTCATGAATTGCTGAACAACTATACTGGGACAGCTGGACTTTATACCGATACAGATGGCGTGAAACTCGATATTGCATCTACAGCTTTGCAACAGTATTTAAACGTAAGCAGTGATGGGACCAATACCTATATTGAGATAGATCGTAATGGAGGAGGCAGTTTTACAACCGTACTGACGATGAATAGTGTACAAACAGATTTAGTCACACTGTTACTGAATAACCAGATTGTTATTTAAGCGACTCGGTTGACGTCGCGCGTATTTAGCAGATCTGATTCGGAATTAAATTTCGAGTCAGATCCAGTATTTAATCAGATCTAGTGTTTAATCAGATCTAATGTTTAATAAAATTGAGAACCACAGTACTTCGGTGCTGTGGTTTTTTTATGACCATCATTTAATTTAAAGATGCGATGGATTAGTTTAATACTCAGATGTTGAATATTAATCCATCAGCTCAGTCTGAATATAAAATCAATCTCGTGAATCGGCATCGATGTTGAAGTTGAGATTAAGCCGAACATTTTAATGCGTCGATCTATATGAATATTATTGCGCTAGGCCAGTGATATTTGAGTTTTGCTTGCTGGAAATTGAGTCGCTGGATATACAGGATATGTTTGAGTAATTGGCTGTGTTTAATGTTTTTTTTGGGTGAGTACGTTTTGTAAAAAGTTTTCAATTTTGATTTGATTATGACCTAAGGATTAAATATTTCGCGTTTAAAAACATAATTAATAATAAGTAAAAATCAAATATTTTTAGAGTATTTATTTTATAAAAGCAAACACTTAGCCTTGAGTTGCTGTGGTTGTTATTTTGTGTATCTCTACGCGGTGGATATAGCTTGATTTCACTAACAGTATTTATTTTTTTTGTGTTGAGGTTGCTGTTTATTTGATCTACTTTTAAAAGTCGGTTCGATACCGTAAATATCATAAAACATAATTATATGGCGATTGGATTGATCATTCTAGAGGATATGACATGTCTGAAATAAAAGTAATCTCTAAAGAAACACATAAAGTTATAGAAAGTACAGTCAACAATACCGCCTCAGTTTCTGAGGCATCAGTTGTTTTAGTTAAAGTGAATAAGGATAACGTTGCAAAGATTTTTAAAGAGGGAAATGCTGCTGTTGTCATATTAGATACAGGGGAGAAAATCGTTATTTCTAACTTCTTTCCAAGTGGGGAATACGATACCGAAAATAGCTTAGTCTTTGAAGACGACCAAAATCAATTAATCTGGGTACAGTTTACCGATGCAAACGGTGCATTATTAGAAAATATTACTTATAACATTATAGACAATATTGAACCCCTACTTTATCACGATGGGGCAGGAAGCATTTGGGCATGGTTAGCAGTGCCTTTAGCCGCAGCAGGGATTATTGCTTGGGCTGGGAATGATGATAAAGATCCGGTCAAAGTCGCACCGCCGATCGATATTGCACAACCGATCATTCATCCTGTCAATGGTAAAGATCCGATTACAGGAACAGCAACGCCGGGTACAACCGTCACAGTGACTTTTCCAAATGGTCAAACTCAGACCGTGGTTGTAGGCACCGATGGCACGTGGAGTATTGCCAATCCGGGCTTAACCGACGGTGATAAAATCACGGTTACGGCAACGGATAACGCTGGGAACGTGTCGCCACCTGCCACTGCAACGGTAGATGCTGTCGCACCGCCTGCACCAGTCGTCAATCCAAACAATGGAACTGATCCGATCACAGGAACTGCTGAGGCGGGGAGCACGGTTACCGTGACTTTTCCAAATGGTGAAACCCAGACTGTGGTTGCAGGCACTGATGGTAGCTGGAGCGTGACTAATCCAGGCTTAAGCGATGGCGATAAAGTTACAGTGACGGCAACGGATAATGCGGGGAATGTTTCTCCTCCAACAACCGTCACCATTGATGCGCTCGCGCCACCTGCGCCTGTGGTCAACCCGATCAATGGGACTGATCCAATTACGGGTACGGCTGAGCCAGGTAGCACCGTTACTGTGACTTATCCAAATGGCAAAACCGATACCGTCGTGGCAGGAACCGATGGAAGTTGGAGTGTGACCAATCCCGGTTTAAGCAATGGCGATAAAGTTGTGGTCACGGCTACAGATCCTGTGGGTAATGTCTCACCGGGCACGACAGCCACCGTGGTCATTCCGGTTGTTCCAACTGAGGTTCCAGCACCGCAAATTGATCTGGTCAATGGTCTAGATCCAATTACAGGTCAAGCAACGCCTGGCAATAGCGTGGTGGTCACTTTCCCAAATGGCACGCAAGCAACGGCAGTAGTTGGGCCGAATGGGACGTGGAGCGTCCCTAATCCGGGCCTTAACAATGGTGATGTCGTCAGCGCAACAGCAGTCAATCCAAGTGGTAATACATCGACGCCGACGACTGCCGTTGTCGATGCGATAGCGCCTCCTGCACCGATCATCAATCCGGTCAATGCAGTTGATCCAATCACCGGTACCGGTGAGCCGGGCAGTACTGTGACCGTGACCTATCCAAATGGCAGCACGGATAACGCTGTAGTAGGGACAGATGGCACGTGGAGCGTGACCAATCCAGGCCTTACCGATGGTGATAAAATCACCGCAACAGTGACCGATCCAGCGGGTAACGTATCACCGCCAACCACAGCGATCGTTGATGGCATTGCGCCACCTGCACCGATCGTAAATCCAGTCAATGCAGTTGATCCAATTACCGGTACAGCTGAGCCGGGCAGCACCGTCACTGTGACCTATCCAAATGGCAGCACCGACACGGTTGTTGCTGGGCCGACTGGCACATGGAGCGTCCCTAATCCGGGCTTAGCGGATGGCGATAAAGTCATTGCCACTGCCACCGATCCTGCAGGTAATACCTCACCAGAAACCACTGCGATTGTGGATGCCAATGCAGCTCAAGTTCCTGTGATTGATCCGGTCAATATGACTGATCCGATTACGGGCACTGCTGTACCGGGCAATACTGTGACCGTGACCTATCCAAATGGCAGCACCGATACGGTTGTTGCTGGCACTGATGGCACGTGGAGTGTACCTAATCCGGGCTTAGCGGATGGCGATAAAGTCATCGCCACTGCCACCACGCCGGCAGGCAATATTTCACCCGAAGTGTCTACCATCGTAGACGGAGTTGCGCCATTGGCGCCAGTGATTGATCCGGTGAATACCACTGATCCAATTACCGGTACCGCCGAGGCGGGCAGCACAGTCACCGTCACACTGCCGAATGGCACGACTGAAACTGTGGTTGCTGGAACCGATGGCACGTGGACGATTGCAAATCCAGGTCTGAACGATGGCGATAAAATTACCGCAACATCCACCGATCCAGCGGGCAACGTCTCTCCACCTGCAACCGCAATCGTAGATGGCGTTGCGCCACCAGCACCGGTGATCAATCCAGTCAATGCAGTCGATCCGATTACCGGTACTGCCGAGCCAGGCAGCACGGTGACCGTGACCTATCCAAATGGCACCACAGATAGTGTTGTTGCTGGACCTGATGGGACGTGGAGTGTACCCAATCCTGGTCTGAATAATGGCGACAAAGTGATTGCTACAGCCACAGATCCTGCAGGTAATACCTCACCAGAAACCACTGCGATCGTGGATGCCAATGCAGCACAAATGCCAGTGATTGATCCAGTCAATATGACCGATCCGATTACTGGAACTGCAGTTCCGGGCAATACCGTGACCGTGACCTACCCAAATGGCACCACTGACACTGTGGTTGCAGGTCCTGATGGCACTTGGAGCGTCCCGAATCCCGGCTTAGTGGATGGCGACAAAGTTATCGCGATCGCCACCACACCGGCAGGAAATGTCTCTCCACCAGCAACGGCAATCGTAGATGGCGTTGCGCCACCAGCACCAGTGATTGATCCGGTGAATACCACCGATCCAATCACCGGTACCGCAGAGCCGGGCAGCACCGTCACCGTGACTCTACCGAATGGTACGACTGAAACTGCGGTGACCGGTACTGATGGCACATGGACCATTCCAAATCCGGGGCTTGCTGATGGCGACAAAATCACTGCCACTGCGACCGATCCAGCCGGTAACGTCTCTCCACCGGCAACAGCGACGGTGGATGGTCAAGCACCACTGGCACCAGTCATTGATCCGGTGAATACCGCCGATCCAATCACCGGTACCGCCGAGCCGGGCAGCACCGTCACCGTGACGCTACCGAATGGCACCACTGAAACTGCGGTCACCGGTACTGATGGCACATGGAGCATTCCAAATCCGGGGCTTGCTGATGGCGATAAAATCACTGCCACTGCGACCGATCCAGCCGGTAACGTCTCTCCACCGGCAACCGCAACCGTGGATGGTCAAGCACCACTGGCACCAGTGATTGATCCGGTCAATATGACGGATCCAATCGTAGGTACAGCGGAGCCAAATAGCACCGTGACCGTAACTTTCCCTGACGGCACCACAGCCACCACAGTGACTGCGGCAGATGGTAGCTGGACAGTTCCTAATCCGGGGACCTTGGCCGATGGCGACATCGTCAAAGCCACCGCAACAGATGCAGCCGGTAACGTTTCACCAGAAGGCACAGCCACAGTTGATGGTCTTGCACCACTGGCACCGGTGATTGATCCGGTGAATATGACGGATCCAATCGTAGGTACAGCGGAGCCAAACAGCACCGTCACCGTAACCTTCCCAGATGGCACCACGGCAACTACAGTCACCGCAGCAGATGGTAGCTGGACAGTTCCTAATCCAGGGACCTTGGCCGATGGCGACATCGTCAAAGCCACCGCAACAGATGCAGCCGGTAACGTTTCGCCAGAAGGCACAGCCACAGTTGATGGTCTTGCACCACTGGCACCAGTCATTGATCCGGTGAATACCACCGATCCAATCACCGGTACCGCCGAGCCGGGCAGCACCGTCACCGTGACGCTACCGAATGGCACCACTGAAACTGCGGTGACCGGTACTGATGGCACATGGACCATTCCAAATCCGGGGCTTGCTGATGGCGATAAAATCACTGCCACTGCGACCAATCCAGCCGGTAACGTCTCTCCACCGGCAACCGCAACCGTGGATGGTCAAGCACCATTGGCCCCAGTGATTGATCCGGTGAATATGACGGATCCAATCGTAGGTACAGCGGAGCCAAACAGCACCGTGACCGTAACTTTCCCTGACGGCACCACGGCAACCGCAGTGACTGCGGCAGAAGGTAGCTGGACAGTTCCTAATCCGGGGACCTTGGCCGATGGTGACATCGTCAAAGCCACCGCAACCGATGCAGCCGGTAACGTCTCACCAGAAGGCACAGCCACAGTTGATGGTCTTGCACCACTGGCACCG
>JASLJB010000172.1 GCA_030152605.1 Acinetobacter sp.
AACAATTTATCAGTTAACTGTCCTATGCGTTAATTTAAGGATAATGGTCGACGTATGAAAAATAAAGCAGCTCAATCTAAAGCATGGAAAACGGTTCAAATTGCACGGCACCCAGACCGTCCACAATTTTTGGACTATGTCAGTGAAATATTCACTGAATTTGATGCTTTGCACGGTGATCGTCTCTATGGTGATGATGGCGCAATGATTGGTGGCTTGGCTCGTTTTGACGGTCAAGCTGTGGTGGTGGTTGGCCAACATCGTGGTCGAAGCACCCGTGAAAAATTACAACACAACTTTGGGATGTCAAATCCAGAGGGTTATCGCAAAGCACAACGTCTATTTGATCTGGCGGAACGCTTCCAACTGCCTGTATTTACTTTTGTGGATACCATGGGCGCCTATCCGGGGGTCGGTGCAGAAGAACGTGGTCAGGCCGAAGCGATTGCGATGAGTATTGCCAAGCTGTCTAACTTGAAAGTGCCTGTGATTTCTACAATTCTGGGCGAAGGTGGCTCAGGTGGTGCGATTGGATTGGCCGTGGCAGACCGTGTGGTTATGCTTTCGCATAGTATCTACTCGGTGATTTCGCCTGAAGGTTGTGCATCAATCTTGTGGAAAACGGCTGAAAAGGCTGAGCAAGCCAGTGAAGCTTTGGCTTTGACTGCAGATAAACTCAAAAAAATGGGTATCGTTGAAGATGTGGTTGATGAGGGTGAAGGTGCACATTTACATCCAGTTCAAGTGATGGAAGAGTTGAAGCAGATCTTGAAACAAGCACTTGAACAATTAGAACCGATGGATGCAGATGCACGATGCGAAGCACGTTATCAACGTTTGATGAAGTTTGGCAGCAGCAATTTAGGGCTCGCGTCTTAGCACAGCGAGTTCAATTTTCTGAACAAACACAATTCCTAATCGGATGTAGCGGCGGCATGGATTCCATGCTGTTGTTGTTTCTGATGGCTGAACTTTTTCCAGCTCAAGTGCGGGTGATTTATATCAATCACCAGCTACAGTCGCAAAGTACGGCATGGGGCGAACATGTTGCGCAGCAATGCCAAGATTTAAAGTTGCCCTGTGTGGTGGTGCCTGTTCAGGTCAGTGTTGGTAATCTTGAAAATCAAGCCCGCGAAGCCCGTCATCAGGCCTATGCGCAACATTTGCGCCCGAATGAAGTCTTGGTGTTGGGTCATCATCAACAAGATCAAGCTGAAACAATGTTGCTGCGGCTGTTCTCGGGCGCCGGCGTTGCTGGTTTGGCTGCGATGAAACGGATTGATCAGCGTGCGCATTATCAAATATGGCGGCCTTTACTGGATCTGTCTCGTGAACAGATTTCAGTTTGGTCAGCACAGTTGAATATTTCTTATGTTGAAGATCCGACCAATAGCGATGTGTCCTATGATCGTGCCTGGTGTAGAGCGCAACTGTGGCCGTTGTTAAGCCAGCGCTATCCCAAAATGCAACAGGCGATCACTCGGAGTTGTGATCTGATGCAAGATGCGGATCAGATCTTGCACGAGGTAATGCAACAAGATTGGGCAATTTGTGGCGATGACCGCCAACTTGATCTGGATCAACTTGCGCAGTTGTCTGTACCACGGCGACGACAGCTATTGTCGGCTTGGGTCAAAGGTGAGGGCAGTTATCGTCCAGCCTTTGATATGATTCAACGTCTACAAGATGAGGTGATTGAGGCCAAGTCCGATGCGCAAGCTGCATTGCATTGGCAGGGATTTTATTATCTGCGTTATCAACGTGGTTTGTATCGGGTCTCTCAGCAACAGTATTTGGCGCATCAACAAGTGATTGAGTTGGCGCCACGTCAGATCAGTCTGAGTTTGGATCAAACCCTCGTGCTTGATGCGGGTGTGTTTCAGATCGGTCATGCCGCGCTAGGACTGGACTTGCGTGTGTTAAAACAAAAATTAGATTTACAGCAGCGGGTCGGTGGAGAGAGAATCCATTTACATGGTCGAGTCGGCGCGTGGCCACTGAAAAAAGCATTACAACAGGCACAAATTTTTCCTTGGATGCGTCATACAATTCAAATATTAAGCATAGATAATGTTATGCTTGGTGTTTTTACACCGAAAGGTTTTTGGCTGGCTCAATCCGAATATTGTCAGGTCGGTGGTTGGCTGCCCAAGTTAATCTCTCAGTACTAAAAAATTCAATGTAGAGTGTGATTTATGAGTGCAGTTTTAAATTGTAATATTAGTTTTATTGGTGGCGGAAATATGGCCCAAGCCCTGATTGGTGGTTTGATTAGCCGTGGGCTGCCTGCAACTCGTATCACAGTCTCTGATCCATCTGAAAAAGTACGTCATCTGTTACTTGAAAAAGAAATCAATGTGACAGACGATAATCTCAAAGCCGTGGCCCATGCAGATGTGGTGGTGCTGGCGGTAAAACCGCAAGTCTTATCGATGGTACTCAAACCGTTACAAGGACAGTTAGCGGATAAGTTGGTGATTTCGATTGTAGCGGGTGCTGAAGTTGAAAGTATTGCCTACTTAACCGGTACACAGCGTATTGTGCGCGTGATGCCAAATACCCCGGCATTGGTGCAAACCGGTGCGCATGGGATGTATGCACCCGAAGCTGTCAGTGATGCAGACCGTCAATTGGCGAGCCAAATTTTGGCAGCGACGGGTTTGACATTGTGGGTGAACAGCGAAGCGCAAATTGATGCGGTGACTGCGGTATCTGGTTCAGGGCCAGCATATTTCTTCTACATGATGGAAAGTATGATTCGTGCAGGGAAAAACTTAGGTCTAGATGAAAAAGTCGCGACGGCCTTAACCCTACAAACCGCACTTGGTGCAGCGCAAATGGCAATTACCAGTGCTAACTCACCAGCAGAATTACGTAAGAATGTGACTTCACCGAATGGTACAACGCAAGCCGCGTTAGAAGTTTTTGATCGTGCTCAAATTTCACAGAATATTCAGGCTGCCTTGGCTGCTGCGCAAAAACGCAGTCAACAATTGGCACAAGAACTGAGTGAAAGTATTAAGTAAATAATTGATTTAAGGGAAATTTAAGTATGGGTCCGAGTTCTGTTGAGCTTTTTTTTCAAATCATCATGAACGTGGCAATCTTGCTGGTTTTTTTCCGTTTTTTGATGCAATTGGCTGCAGTGACTCCATATAACCCTGTGGTGTTATCTACTGTAAAAGCAACACGCGTGGTCGATGTTTTTAGCCGAATTCTCCCCACTTTTGGCAAGGGCCGTGTCAACACGGCTGCATTGATCCTGTTGTTTGTGCTGTGCTTGCTGAAGAAGTTTGGCATGATGTATTTGGGTGGTACGCCGCCGAATAGTGCAGTGTATTTGCTGCTGGCAACGTTTATTGAAAGTATCCAAGCTTTAATTCGTATCCTACGCTATTTGATCTTTGCGACGATTATTCTCAGTTGGGTGGTGATGTTTACCCAATCGCGTTCGCCGTATATCGAAGTGGTACAGGAATTGGCTGAACCCTTATTGGCACCATTCCGTCGGATTATGCCGAACATGGGTATGATTGATCTATCGCCGATCTTGGCTTTCTTTACCTTATTCATCATTGAAAAGTTAATGGAAGGTGTTGCACGGACATTGTTGGTTGGCTTCTAAGTTTAAGCCAGATATTGCAGACATCGCAGATTTCTGAGCTAAAGACATCTGGGATAAAAAAATCCTTTCAGCTTGAAACTGAAAGGATTTTTTTATGACTAAAGCATTGGGTTAATGCGCTTCGTCCCAATTTAAGCCCTGACCGACTTCGACCAATAACGGGACTGAGAGTTTGACCACATTTTGCATCACCTCTTGGATTTGGGTGGAGAGTTCGGCAGCAATGCTTTCATCCACCTCAAATACCAATTCATCGTGAACTTGTAGTAACAGCTTGGCTTGATCTTTGGGTAAGATTTGATTGACCTGAATCATCGCCAACTTAATGATCTCTGCGGCGCTGCCTTGCAATGGCGCATTGATTGCAGCCCGTTCAGCACCTTTACGGACCATCATATTTCGGGCATCAATGTCTGGTGTATATAGACGGCGCGCTAAAATTGTTTCTACAAAACCTTGTTCGAGTGCGATTTGACGGGTGCGCTGCATGTATTCGTAAATGCCTGGATAACGCTGGAAATATTGCTTGATATAGTTTTGTGATTCCTGACGGGTGAAACCCAGCTGACGAATTAAGCCAAACTCAGACATGCCATACAGTAGCCCGAAGTTGACCGCTTTGGCTTGACGACGTTGATCAGCAGTCACATCTTCAATCGCAATATTCAGCACTTCAGCAGCCGTGCGGCGATGCACGTCTTGGCCATGATGAAAGGCATCGACCAAAGCTTCATCTTGAGAGAAGTGTGCCATTAGACGCAATTCGATTTGTGAATAATCCGCTGCCAGTAAGATTCGGCCTTTGGGTGCCACAAATGCTTTACGGATTTGACGCCCAATTTCTTCGCGAACTGGAATGTTTTGCAAGTTGGGATCGGTTGAAGATAAACGACCGGTCGCGGTTAAGGCTTGATGATAGCTGGTATGCACACGATGGCTGTCTGCGTTGACTTGTTTTTGCAAACCATCGGTATAGGTGCTTTTGAGTTTGGCCAGACCGCGATATTCCAAAATGGCCTGCGCAATGGGATGATCAACCTTCTCAAGCACGCTTTCGCTGGTGCTGTATTGACCGGTTGCGGTTTTTTTGCCGCCCTTGATACCTAGGCGTTCAAACAGAACTTCACCGACTTGTTTCGGCGAGGCCACATTAAAACGTTCACCCGCCATTTGTTCGATTTGATCTTCTAAACCCGCGATGGCTTTACTGAAATCCACACTCAAGGTATCTAAGAAGGCCAGATCCAATTGAATCCCATTTTCTTCCATTTGGGTCAGCACATTCGCGACCGGCATTTCGATGTTGTGCAGGATATTTTGTAGTTCAGGGATACTGCTCAGCTTGGCATCCAGCACTTCATATAAACGATAGGTGACGTGTGCATCTTCAGCCGCATAGTGTGCTGCTGTTTCGATCTCGATTTGATTGAAGGTCTTTTGTTTGGCACCTTTGCCCGCCACTTGTTCATAGGTGGTGGTTAAATGGCTGAGATAGACTCGTGCCACATCATCCATACCATGTCGGGTGGCGGCCGCGTTCAAGACATAAGAGGCCAACATGCTATCAAAGTACCAACCCTGTAAGTTGATGCCATGGTTGTGGAAGATATGCGCATCATATTTGAGATGATGGCCAATTTTTTCAATCTGCGGGTTTTCAATGATCGGCTTGATCTGTGCAAGCACTTGCTCACGGTCAAGCTGCTGTGGCGCACCTTCATAATCATGCGCTAAGGGGATGTAATAGGCGTCTTTGGCATCAAAAGCCACCGAGAAACCGACCATTTCGGCGATCCGATAATCCAAACTGGTGGTTTCGGTATCAATGGCAAAACGTGTGGCGCTATTCAGTCGCGCAAAGAACGTCTCCCAATCGGCTGGGCTCAGTACCGTATGATAGGTGGCTTGACCCAATTGATCGTCAACACTGCTTTGCGTCGCTTGGTCGCTAGCCTCATGCAGTGGATTTACAGCTACGGTTGCGGGAGCAGATGCAGAATCAGTATTTACTGGGTTTGGCACAATATCTTTGGCGGTGTAGCTTGCGCTATAGCCTTTATTGTTCGGATTATTTGGATTGTTCGGATGATCAAGTGATTGCAGCTGATTACGGAATTCTAGATCGGTATATAGGCGGCGGAGTTCGTCGACATTGGGGTTGCTGATTTTGAGGTCATCATAGTCAATGTTGAGTTCTAGATCACAGACGATACTGGCCAGCTGATGATCGATTTTGATATTTTCTTGATGGTCTTTGAGGTTTTGACCGACCTTACCTTTGACTTTATCGACATTTTCTAAGATGCCTTGTAATGAACCATATTCAGTCAGTAATTTGGCGGCAGTCTTGGCGCCGACACCTGGCACACCCATGATGCCGTCTGAAGCATCGCCCATTAAAGTGAGATAGTCGATCATTTGATTTGGCCACACGCCAAATTTTTCAAATACGCCATTCACATCCATCGGCTTGTCTTTAAAACTATCTTCAAGCGTGACACGATCGGTGACCAATTGCGCCATATCTTTGTCGCCGGTTGAGATCAGGACTTGATGACCAGCTTTTTCAGCTTGTTTGGCCAATGTTCCAATAATATCATCGGCTTCTGCACCAGGCAGGGTATGCAATGGAATACCGAGTGCACGAATCAGTTGATGAAGGTAAGGAATTTGTTCTGCCAATTCTTCTGGCATACTTGGACGATCCCCTTTGTAAATCGGGGAGAGTAAATGACGGAATGTCGGTTCTGGTGTATCAAAAATCACAGCCATGTGTGTCGGTTGCATGCGACGCATCAATTTTTGAATGGCAGAAATGGCACCACGGACGGCATTGGTATGCAAACCGGTTGAAGTGGTTAGGGGCGGAATTGCATGGTAAGCACGAAATAAAAAGTAAGACCCATCGACCAAAACGAATGGTGGCATTGAAACATTCCTCATCCAAGTAACCTGCGTATTGTACGTGATTTTTTAGGACTGCGCTGAGGCTTGATTGGCCATTGCTGTTACTCAAACATCAAATAATAATGCATCGTCGAGTCTGCTTGTCCTATATGATCTGAGCACTCAGGAGCGAGAAATTTTATAATATGCCGATTAAACAAAGTGAAATCCGTATCATCTGGTTGATGTTACTGACGATTGTTGCAGTTGCTGCATGGTATTTTGATGTGCGTATCATCAGCTATCTCTGTGCATTGGCACTCAGTATGAGCGTGATGCATTATGTGGATTTATTGCAGCAACCGACACAAACACTGAGTGAACAATTACAACAACCGATTCAGGTCAACTCCAAAGTGCCACTTTATTTGTCTTCCATGTTGGCGGTACTGGGCGGTGTTATGAGTTGGCACTGGATGACGGCAGCTGGGATCACCATCTGGATCTTTTTCTTCTTGCGTTGGCTCCGACGTTTAGAACAGCAGCTGATCGGGGTGCAGCACAGCCTGCAACATATGCATCTGCAACGGCATGACCAAACAGCAGATTGCAGAGCAGCCAATACTGAGCGGCAAGAT